>NZ_JAIWIH010000021.1:0-240805 GCF_052851135.1 Streptomyces sp. BRA346
GATCTCCAGCGCCCGGTTGGCGATGACCTCGTTGGCGTTCATGTTGGTCGAGGTCCCGGCGCCGCCCTGGATCACGTCCACGGTGAACTGGTCGTGCAGCTCGCCGCGGCGTATCTCCTGGCAGGCGGCGGCGATGGCGTCGGCCTTCTCCGGAGCCAGCAGTCCGAGATCCTCGTTGGCCCGTGCCGCGGCCTCCTTGACCGCGGCGAGGGCGTTGGTCAGGTGCGGGTATGCGGAGATCGCCGTACCGGTGATGGGGAAGTTCTCCGAGGCGCGCAGGGTGTGGATGCCCCAGTACGCGTCGGCGGGCACCTCCCGGTCGCCGAGCAGATCGTGTTCACGGCGATGACCGGTGGTCATGGACACATCAGTTCCTTGCAAAGGGGTGGCGGGGATTCGGACGAAGGAGGGCATCACACGAGCGCGGGACCCCTGCGGGCGCGGGGACGCCAGCCGGTTCGGAGCCCGGGACCAACGGCGGTCCTTGCCGTTGCGTTCATGGAAGACCACTTTGGAGAGCCGATCCTGTGAAGTCCATCGGCAATTTCCCAGGTTGCCTGTGAAGCTCCGCTTCACAGATGCTGTCCCGTCTGGTGAACTGCCTCATGTGATCGATCCACGGAGACTCCGGGTGCTGCGCGCCCTGGCCGAGCACGGCACCGTCACCGCCGCCGCCCAGGCCCTCTACCTGTCCCCATCAGCGGCTTCGCAGCAGCTCGCGGCGCTCGAGGCGGAGGTCGGGCACGCGCTGCTGGAGCGGCGCGGGCGTACCGTCCGGCTCACACCCACGGGCGTCGTACTCGCCGACCACGCGGCAAGGATCGCCGCGCAGCTGGAGCAGGCGGAGGCCGACATGGCCGCCAGCTCGGCGGGGCTGGCGGGCGAGGTGACCATCGCCGCGTTCGCGAGTGCGATCACCGAAGTGGTGGCCCCGACGGTGGCGGCGCTGCGGAAACGCGCTCCGCAGGTGCGGATCCGGGTGAAGGACGCCGAGGGGCATGCGAGCCGTCGGCTCCTCATCGACGGCGCGGTCGACATCGCCCTGGCGGTGGAGCACCGGGACACCCTCGGCCAGAACGGCGAGCAGCTGCTCCGTAAGCCGTTGTACGCGGAACCGTTCGATGTCGTCCTGCCGGCCGACCATCCGCTGGCCTCCGCGCCGGAGCTGGCCCTGACCGACCTGAAAGCGGATCCGTGGGTCACGCCGTGGCCCGGGAACCCGGTGCATGACGTGGTCATGCGTGCCTGCGAGGAGGTGGGTTTCCAGCCTCGGGCGGAGTGCCTGGCCGATGACTCCCGGGCGGTGTGCGCACTGGTCTCCGCCGGTTCCGGGGTGGCGATGGTGCCCCGTTCGGCGCTGCACGGCATCGCTTTCGGCGGCGCCGTCGTACGTCCGGTCAGCGGCTCCCGTCCGACGCGGCGGGTGTTCACGGCCGTCCGGAGCGGCAGCGAGGGCCACCCGCTGCTCCAGCTGGCGCTGCGCGGGCTGGGCGACCAGGCGGCCGACCTCAGCTCCTGACCGGCGGGGGCGACCCCGCCGGGTCCTGGAAGCGTGCGTGCGGTGCTGCCGGTCTCCGAGGGGGACGTGCTTACAGCTTTTCGAAGGGGTCGTGCTCGGCGAGGAGCCTGTCCACCCGCGCCTGGTCGACCCGGCTGACGAGCTGCCCGGCCTCCTGCCGGTCCCGGATCACCTTGGCCAGGGTGAACGCGGAGGTCACCAGGTAGAGCACGGCGATGGCCAGGAAGCCTCGTACCCAGGCGTCGGCGTTCAACCGGAAGATGCCGATGGCGGTGGCCGCCATGGCGATGGAAAAGGAGGCGACCGCCTGACCGTAGAACGCGGTCGTGCTCTGCTGCTTGACCGGTGTCTCACTCATGGGCAAAGAATCGGCGGCCGCCCTCGGCCCCACATCCGTCCGGATACTCAGGTACGTACTCAGATCGGTCGCGCGCGACAGGGCCCGGCCAGGCCTCGCCTTCCCCCTTCTCCCCGGTTCATTGTTTCGCGCGGCGAATTGGGCTGCGCAACAACGCAGGTGGGCGCCAGTCTCGAAGAACGCGGGCCCGGATTGCGGATCGGAACGGGGGTGGGCCCGACACGCGCCCTGCGGCGGAGAACGGCAGGACGAACTCAGCACTCGCGATCAGTGGAGGCAACCCATGCGATCGAGGTACTCAGCCATCGTGGCCCTGGCGGTGGGGGCCGCCGTCGCGCTCCCGGGGACGGTCGCGGCGCACGCGGCAGCCGGTGAGGGCACCGGCGGCGCGGAGCAGACGACGGCGGAGGTCCGCCCCATGGGCGAATGTTCCATCGGCGGCCATATCTGCGGAAACGTCTACAACCGCGATAACCGGTACTCGCTGATGATCACGAATAACTGGGGGAGGCACGGCAACTCCTCGACGTGGCGCACCCTCAAGCCCGGTCAGAACGGGCACCACGTGGGTGTGAAGGATGTCGACGGGTACTGGGTCGGCCCCGGGTGCAAGGCCAAGCGTTCGCTGGGGATGAGGACGGTGGGGCCCGGCTGGCACAAGGTGCGGGACGGCCAGAAGATCCAGATCGTCGACATCCGCTGCTGACCGGTCCGCCCGCCCGGTCGTGCGCGACCGGTGAGCCCTAGCGACGTGCCCCGCGGTCACACCGCGGGGCACGTCGTCCGGTATGCGGTGCCGGGGATCAGCTGCCGCCACTCCTGTGGGGTGAGATTGCGGCCTGCCGTGCGGCACAGCTGCGCCGAGGTGTGCCGGGGGTCGGCGTTCCACAGCAGGACGGACTGGTCGTCGCCTCCGGTGGCGAGGAATCGGCCGTCGGGGCTGAAGGCGAGCGACCTGACCTGCTTGGTGTGCCCGGTCAGCAGGGCCAGCGGGCTGCGCCGGGCGATGTCCCACAGCATCACCGATTTGTTCGAGTTGGCCGTGGCGAGCATGCGGCCGTCCCTGCTGAACGCCAGGGCGAACGCGGGTCCGGTGCTGTCGGCGAGGGTGGCCACGCGGGTGCGCTTGGCCACGTCCCACAGCATCACCTTCTGATCGATTCCGGCGGTCGCCAGCATGCGGCCGTCCGGGCTGAAGGCCACGGATCTGAGCTGTCCCGTATGCCCGGACAGGGTGGCCAGTCTGGTCCGTCCCGCCACGTCCCAGAGCGTCGCTTTGCGGTCCTGGTTGGCGGTGGCGAGGAATCGGCCGTCGGGGCTGAAGGCCACGCCGTTGACAGCGGTTCCGGCTTCTCCGGACGCCGCGGTCAGGGAGGCCAGCCGGGTGCGGCGGGCGGCGTCCCACAGGATGACCTTCTTATCGGCGCCGCCCGTCGCGACGAGGCGCCCGTCCGGGCTGTACGCGACGTCCATGACGCGACCGGCGTGCCCGGTACGTCTGACGGGCGGGCCATGGCCCGTAGCGCTCCAGAAGGTCAGGACGTGGTTGCGGGTGCCCGCGGGCCGCCCGTCGGTACCGCTCACGGTGGCGAGGGTGCGTCCGTCGGGGGCGAACGCCACGGCGTGTACGGGGTCGGATCCGCTGGTGAACGTGGCGCGGCGGGTGCGGCGTCTGCTGTCCCAGAGCACGACGTCGTCGCCGCCGGCGGTGGCGAGCGTGCGGCCGTCCGGGCTGAAGGCGACGTCGTTGATCCGGTCGCGGTGGCCGGAGAGGGGAATCCGGGCCGTGTCCCAGAGCACGACCTTGCCGTCCTCGCCCGCGGAGGCGAGGAGGGAGTCCCGTGGGCTGAAGGCGAGCGTGTAGACGTTGGTGGTCTGCCCGGTCAGCGTGGTCAGGCGGGTGGCGCTGCGGGAGTCCCACAGCATGACCGACTTGTCGTGCCCTCCGGTGGCGAGGGTGCGCCCGTCGGGGCTGAAGGCCACCGCTCTGACCTCGCCGCTGTGTCCGCGCAGGGTGGCGACGCGGGTGTGGCGTCGGACGCTCCACAGCCTCGCGGTCCAGTCGTCGCCGGCGGTGGCGAGCGTACGGCCGTCCGGGCTGAAGGCGACGGCGCCGACGGACCGGGTGTGGCCGGTGAGGGTGGCGATCCGCTGTCCCGTGGCGGCGTTCCACAACATCACCTTGTGGTCCGCGCCCGCGGTGGCCAGGGTGCGGCCGTCCGGGCTGAAGGCTGCCGCCCAGACGATTCCGGTGTGGCCGGAGAGGGTGAGCCGCCGGGCGCGGCGCTCGGTGTCCCAGAGTCTGACGGTGTGATCGGCACCGGCGGTGGCCGCGGTCCGGCTGTCCGGGCTGAAGGCGATGCTCTTGATCTGGCCCTTGTGGCCGGTCAGGGTGGCCGATGGTCTGTGTGCCGCAGCGTCCCAGAGGACCAGTTTCCCGTCGTTGCCTCCCGTTGCGAGCGTGCGGCCGTCCGGGCTGTAGGCCACCGCGCGCAGCCAGGTGGAGTGTCCGGTCAGGGTGGCCAGCCGCCGTCGGGCGCCCGTGTCCCACAGCATCAGCGTGCGGTCGCGGCTGACGGTGGCGAGGGTTCCGTCGGGGCCGAAGGCGGCCTCGGAGACGGCGTCGTTGTGGCCGGACAGCTCGGCCCGGTAGTACTGACGTGCCGAGATGGTGAGCATGGCACTGCGTGCTTCGAACGTCCGCGCGGTGCGGAAGGCCTCCACGCTCAGCAGCATGGCCGCGGCGGGCCGGGATTCGGCGAGGCCGAGGGCCTCGGCCGCCAGTTGCCGTGATACGGCGACCCGGTGGGCCTTCAGGGCGTCCCGGCGCTGTTGCAGGGCGACCACGCTGACGCCGGTGACCACGAGCAGCAGCAGCGCGAGGCCCGCGGCGAGAAGGCGCAGATGGCGGTGGCGCCGCACGGCGGCGGCCCGCTCGCTGTCCGCCAGGTCGACGCTCGCGTCGAGGAACGCACGCTCGGCCGCGTTCAGCTCGTCGCGGCTGCCGTCGCGGGAGGCCCAGTCGCGGAGTATCGCGAGCCGCGTTCCCCGGTACAGGGCACCGGAGTCGCGGTCGAGTTCGGTCCACGCCTGGGCGGCCTCGGTCAGGTGCCGGTGGACGCGCAGCCGCTCACGGTCCTCCTCGACCCAGGCGCGCAGCCGCGGCCAGCCGCTGATCAGCGCCTCGTGGGCGAGATCGACGGCGTCCTCGTCCAGGGTGATCAGCCGGGCGCGGGTCAGCTGTTCGAGGACGATGGAGAGGTCCTCGGGGGTGGCGGTGCTGTCCAGTTCGGACCGGTCGACGGGGCGGCGGGTGTCCTGGGCGCCTTCGCCTGGGGTGATGAGTCTGAGCAGGACGCGGCGGGCGATCTCGGCACGTTCGGGGGTGAGGTCGGCGTAGGTGTGCTCCGCGGTGCGGGCGATGGCGCCGTGCAGGCCGCCCGCCGCCTCGTAGGCGGTCTCGGTCAGGGCGCGGCCGCGGCGGCGGCGCCATGTTTCCAGCAGTGCGTGGGACAGCAGGGGCAGTCCCCCGGGCTCGTCGGTGACCTCCTCGATGAGCCGGGCGGTCAGGGCGCGTTCCACGATGAGTCCCGCGGCGGCGGCCGGTTTCACGATCGCCTCGCGCAGCTCGGCCGGGCTCATCGGACCGACCAGCAGGGTCGCGGTCCGCAGCGCGTCGGTGAGCCCACGGTGTTCGGCGCAGCGCCCGAGGAAGTCGGCGCGCACCGCGATGATCACGCGTAATCGGCTCCCGGGTGCACGTGCCGCCTTCAGCAGGTCGGTGAAGGCCGTCCGCTCCGCGGGGTCGGCGCACAGCGTGAAGGTCTCCTCGAACTGGTCGACGACGACCACCGTGTCGCCGTCGGCGTCCTTCGGCGTGAGCCGTTCGGCGTGGGTGCGGGCGGGGTGCGGGCCGGGCGTGAAGATGCGGATGGCGGCGGGACGTTCGTCCTGCGGGGTGGCGTTCTGGAGGGCGGGGATCAGCCCGGCGCGCAGCAGTGAGGACTTTCCGCTGCCGGAGGCTCCGACGAGGGCGATCAGGCGGTGCTTGCGCGTCAGTTCGAGGAGATCGGAGATCAGCTCGTCGCGGCCGAAGAACCGCTCCTGATCGCGGAGTTCGAAGCGGGCCAGGCCCTGGTAGGGCGGCTCGGCGTCGTCGTGTTCGGCCGCCTCGGCGGCCACTTCCTCGGCCACCTGCCGCCAGCGCCGTTCCCATTCCTCCGGGTCTCCTCCGCATCCCTCGGCATAGGCCAGGGTGACCTGAAGGGACGGCAGCTGCTCGCCGGAGGCGGCTCTGGAGAGGGTGGAGACCGTGTACGGCGTCCGCTGGGCCAGAACGCGGTAGGTGACGTCGGCTTCCTGGCGCAGCTTGCGCAGCTCCAAGGCGAACCGCTGTACGGGCCCGGCGCCCGGGTCCAGCGGCGCTTCCGGTCGGCCCATTTCGAAGCCCCTCTCCCCGCTTCGCCGTCCTCCACAACCTAGGAGCCGCATCAGGGCCGGGCAAGGCCGCGCCGAGGGCAGGACATCGCCCTCGGTGACTGCTTCACCTGTGACGACGTGATTGTTGCGGGCCGCGGATCGGGGCTGCGCAACAAGGTTGACGCCGCGGAGAGTCGGTGACGTACGGCGTCGCCCGGCTCACAGCGGGCCGGGCGGCGCTCCGGACCGAACGAAAGGGACACCTCACCATGTCGATCACGATCCGCACCGCCCTGGCAGCAGTCGCGCTCGTCGGCGGTACCGCTCTCGCCGCGGTGCCTGCGGCGTCCGCCGCCGACTCCGCGCCCGCGGCCCGCAGCGCCCAGGCCGGTGGCTTCCACATGTACCAGCACGACAACTACAAGGGCGGCTGGGCGCACGTCACGCGCACCGACAAGAACCTGCTGGACAACTACTGGGACAGGGGAGGGAAGGTCGACAACGGCACGAGCTCGGTGAAGAACCAGACGCGCAAGTACGTGGACATGTACCAGAACGGCACCGCCAGCCCCCGGGGCCGGTGCACGGGTGCGTCCACGACGTCGTACCCGGGCACCAGTGACCGGAACCTGAGCAACGACGCGATCAAGGACAACCGGCTGAGCTGCGTCATCTTCCGCTAGGCCCGCCCGGGTGGGGGTGGCGTCCGCCGGTCGGCATGGGCGCCACCCTCACCGCACGAGCACACCGGAAGGGAGACAGGAGGGGCCATGACCATCCGTTCCAGCGCAGCCCGCTCGGGCGCAGGCCTCCTGCTGCTGTGCACCGCCGCGGCCGGATGCGCCACCACGGCACCCGCCCGGCAGCCGCCACAGGGCGGAGTGGCCGTGCCGGCCATCGGCGCCGAGGCCCGGCGCCTCGTCCTGCCGTTCGACGCCTACGAGTTGTCCGACCGGGACATCCACACGATCGAGTCGGCCGAAGACCTCCTGCTGCGCCGTTGCATGCGCGATCGGGGCATGGGCTGGAAGCTGCTGCCCCGCGCGGCGGGCAAGGACCTGGCCCCGCCGAACCGCACCCGCTACGGACCGGTCGAGGCCGAGGTCGCCCGCCGCTTCGGGTACCACGCTCCCCCTCCCCTGCCGACCGCCGCGCGGCGCGAGGCGGCGGGCACGTCGCGGGACGCCGACCTGACGTCCCGGCAGCGCCGGGCCGCGTACGGGAGGGACGGCACGGGAGGGTGCTGGAAGGCGGCGCACGCGCGACTGCTGCGCGGCGCCCCGGCGTCCGATCACTCCTTGTTCAACCGGCTGGTCACGCGCGACTTCGAGCGGTCCCGGCGCGACGCGGCCGTCCGCCGGGGCATACGCGCGTGGAGCGCCTGCCTGGGCGCGGAGGGCTTCCGTCACGGCGATCCTCTGAGCGTCGCCGACAAGCCCGTGTGGGCGAGATCGTCCCGCCCGTCGCCCGAGGAGATCCGTACCGCGGTCGCCGACGTACGGTGCAAGGGCAGGACGGGGCTCGTCGAGATCTGGCGCACCGCCGAGGCATGTCTCCAGACGGAGACCATCCGCGCGCACGCCCGGAGTTTCCGGGCACTGAAGGCCGCCAAAACGCACTGGCTTCGCGCGGCCGAGCGGGTTCTCGCCCGCCAGGACGCGGACGGCCGTGGACGTGGCCGGTGAGCCCGTGAGGGTCGTCAGGGGCGGGCCGGGACGCCGGGCAGGCCCGCGCTGCCGGGCAGCGGTGTGGTGGCCGGGCGGCCCGCGAGCACCTCGAGGATGTTGTCGACGGCGAGGTCGACCATGGCGGCCCGGGTGGCCTCAGTGGCGGAGCCGATGTGCGGGAGTGTCGCCACGCGCGGCTCGCCGACCAGAGGGGACAGGTCGGTGCCCAGGCAGAGGATGCCGCTCGCCCCGGCGGCGAGGGCGTGCAGCTCGGCCGGTTCGGGCTTGCCGTCCCCGTCCCAGCGCACCAGGTCCGACTGGGCCGCCAGCCGGTCCAGGCCCTGGCCGGGCAGGTCGGGCCGGGTGGTGAGCACTCACTGGGTCATACCCCACTCCTCGGGTTCTTCCACTGAATGGAAAACGTATCTGCTCAACGGAAAGCATCGTCAGAACCGCGAGCTCGTTGCCCTCCAGGCCGAGCAAGACGGCCTTGGGGGTGCCGTGGCCGTGGCCGGTGGCGCCGAGGGAGCCGTACAGCTCGGCCCGTACCGCGGTGGTCTGGGCGAGCAGGCCGTCCTGCTTCAGCCGGGCGGCGAACATGCGGGAGGCCCGCATCGGGCCGACCGTGTGCGAGCTGGACGGGCCGATGCCGATCGAGAACAGGTCGAAGAGGCTGATTGCCACGCCATACTCCGTGGGGCGGGATCGCGGGCGCCTTGCCGCCGGGTTGTCGGTTACGGGTCCGGGTGGAGCGGATGTCTACTCCGTCAGGGCAGCGACGCGGGGCGCGGTGAGGGTACGGCGGAGCCGGTTGAACAGCTTCGGCTGGTTCATGCACAGCACGGCGACGGCGGCGCCCTCGTGGCGGTAGACGGCCGCGAAGGAGCGGCTGTCGACGTCGCCCTCGACCACCTCGGGCTCGGCGCCGGGGACGACGTGCCCGGCGAGCTGGATGCGCACCCGGTACTGGTCGGACCAGAAGTGCGGCGCGGTGCTCGGTGGTTGGGCCGAGGTGCCGGAGAGCAGCGTGCGGGCGGCGGTCTTCGCCTGCTCGGTGGCGTTGCTCCAGTGCTCGATGCGGGCGTGCCGTCCGGTGAAGGGGTGGGGGCAGCGGGCGACATCGCCGACCGCGACCACGCCCGGGACGCTGGTCGCGCACCCGGCGTCGCACACCACGCCGTCGTCCACCGCGACGCCGGAACCGGTGAGCCAGTCGGTGGCGGGCCGCACCCCCACCCCGACCACGACGATGTCGGCGGGCAGCAGGCGACCGTCCTCCAGCTGCACGCCGGTGACCCGGTCGTGGCCGGTGAATCCCGCCACGCCGGTGCCGCACAGCAGGCGCACCCCGTGATCGGTGTGGAGGGAGGAGCACACCAGCCCCATGTCGCGCCCCAGTTGGCGTTCCAGCGGTACGTCGAGCGCCTCGACCACGGTGACGTCGAGGCCGAGCCGGTGGGCGGTGGACGCCACCTCGGCACCGATGAATCCGGCGCCGATGACGACGACCTTGGGCAGACCGTCCAGGAGCGCGGCGCGCAGCGCCCGGGCGTCGTCCAGGGTGCGCAGGGTGTGGACCCCGGCCATCCCGCCGGTGCCGGGGAGCGTCCGGGGGCCGGCGCCGGTCGCGACGACGATCCCGTCGGTGCGTACCTCGCGCCCTCCGGCGAGGGTGACGGACCGGGCCGCGGTGTCGAGTCGTACGGCGCGCTCGCCGAGCAGCCACTGCGCCCGGAGCTCCTCGTACTCCTCGGTGTCGCTGAGCATGAGCGCGTCGGCGCCGACGTCGCCCTTGAGGAACTCCTTGGACAGCGGCGGACGGTCGTACGGGGCGTGGCGCTCCTCGCCGACGACGAGGATGTCGCCGTCGAAGCCTTCCGTGCGCAGCGCGCGGACCGTGCTCAGGCCCGCCAGCGATGCTCCGACGACGGTGATGCTCCTCATGCGGGCTCCCCGACGGATGCGTGGCGCGGGACGATCATGGGGTACCTCCGGGTTGCGAGCTGTCTCGCATGCGCGACTAGACGTCAGGGCGCACACGGCGGGGGTCGAACAGCGCGATGGGGTGTTCGGTGGTGCCCTCGGTGGCGAGGTCGGCGAGGATCTCGCCGACGACGGGTACGAACTTGAATCCGTGGCCGGAGAATCCGTAGGCCACCGTCACCCTCGGGTGCTCGGGGTGCTGGGCGAGGACGAAGTGTTCGTCCGGGGTGTTGGCGTACATCCAGGCCGTGGCCTTGAGGAAGCGCGTGGGGAGGGTGGGGACGCGCAGCCGCAGATACTCGGCCATGGCCCCGATCTCCTCGGAGCGCACCCGGCGGTCGACGGTCTCGGGGTTGCTGGGGAGGCCCTTGCGGAAGAAGGCGACCTTGGCGCCGCCGTCGGGGCCGTCGAGGGCGGGGAAGCCGCAGATCCGCCTGCCGTCCGCGTCCTCCCAGATGTACACGGGGTGCCGGTCGGCGGTGAACGGGTCGGTTCCGCCTTCGGGCTGGAACCAGTACATGACCTGCCGTTCCACCGTCACGGTCACGCCGAGGTCGGAGAGGAGGTTGGACGCCCAGGCGCCGGGGGCGATGACCAGCCGGTCGGCGGTGTAGATGCCGCGGTCGGTGACCACCCACGCCTTGCCGCCCGGCCCGTCGGCCTGCCATCCGAAGACGGTTTCCACGAAATGCAGGTCGGCGCCGTGGACGCGGGCCAGGTCCAGGTGGGCGGTGACGGTCGCCTCCGGCCGCGCCACACCGGCCTTGCGCTCGTAGAAGGCGAGATCGTCGGTGCCCGGTTTGAAGGTGGGGAAGCGGCTCCGGAGGTCGGCGGCCGTGAGGACCTCGTGGTCCAGGCCCCACTGCTGGGCGCTGCGCAGCGTACCGGCGAACGCCTGGCTGTCCTCGCGCCCGATCACGAGGCCGCCGGTCGGGGTGAACACCTCGTGGCCGGAGTCGGCGGCCAGCTTCTCCCACAGTTCGTGGGCGCGGAGCAGCAGGGGCACATAGGCCGGGTCCTCGAAGGAGGCCTGCCGGTAGATGCGGGATCCGCCGTGGCTGGAGCCGAGGTTGTGGGCCGGGCCGAAGCGCTCAAGGCCGAGCACTCGCTGCCCGCGGGCGGCGAGGTGGTAGGCGGCTGCGCTTCCCATCCCGCCCAGACCGACGACGATCACGTCGTACGAAGGGGCCATCCGTCCATCTCTCCTGGCTCGCCTGGAAACTCTGCCGGTAATGCGTTCGTTCTGCGGGTGCCCATGGGTCTCCTCTCAGCTTCGGGTTCTCTGACGTTGCGTCAATGTCCCCGGGCCACCCAGGCGTCGAGGTGGGGCGCCTCGGCCCCGATCGAGGTGGTGCCGCCGTGGCCGGTGTGCACGGCGGTGGCGGCGGGGAGGGCGAACAGCCGGTCGCGGATGGAGGCGATGATGGTGCCGAAGTCGGAGTAGGAGCGGCCGGTGGCTCCGGGACCGCCCTGGAAGAGGGTGTCGCCGGAGAACAGGGCTCCCAGCTCGGGCGCGTACAGGCAGACGGCGCCGGGCGCGTGCCCGGGGGTGTGCAGCACGTACAGCCCGGTGCCGGCCACGCTCAGCAGTTCGCCGTCGACCAGTTCCCGGTCCGGTTTCCGCTGGGGGTGTACGGACTTCCACAGCACCGCGTCCGCCGGGTGGAGCAGGATGGGCGCGCCGGTGCGGGCGGCGAGGGCGGGGGCGGCGTTGATGTGGTCGTTGTGGGCGTGGGTGCACAAGATGCCGACCAGGTGGCGGTCGCCTATGGCGTCCGCGATGGCCGCTTCGTCGTGCGCGGCGTCGATGACCATGACTTCCCGTTCGTCACCGATGAGCCAGACGTTGTTGTCCACCTCCCAGCTGCCCCCATCCAGCTCGAAGGTTCCGGAGGTGACCAGGTGCTCGATGCGCGCCGTCACAGGATCACCACCGAGCGCAGGACGTCGCCGCGGTGCATCTTGGCGAACGCGGCCTCGACATCGTCCAGGGTGATCTCCTCGGTGACGAAGCGGCCGAGGTCGAATCGGCCCTGCTGATAGAGGTCGACCAGGGCGGGGAAGTCCCGGGAGGGCAGGCAGTCGCCGTACCAGGAGGACTTCAGGGCCCCGCCACGGCCGAAGACGTCCAGCAGGGGCAGGTCGACGGTCATTTCCGGGGTGGGGACGCCGACCAGGACCACGGTCCCGGCCAAGTCGCGGGCGTAGAAGGCCTGTCGGTAGGTCTCGGGGCGGCCCACCGCGTCCACGACGAGGTCGGCGCCGAAGCCGCCGGTGATGGCGCGGATGGCCTCGACGGCGTCGGTCTGGGAGGAGTCGATGGTGTCGGTGGCGCCGAACTCCTCGGCCCACTTCAGCTTCCGCTGGTCGACGTCGACGGCGATGATGCGGCCGGCTCCGGCCAGATCGGCGCCCGCGATGGCGGCCATGCCCACGCCGCCGCAGCCGATCACCGCGATCGAGTCCCCGCGGCCGACGCCGCCGGTGTTGACCGCGGCGCCGAACCCCGCCATCACCCCGCAGCCGAGCAGTCCCGCCGCGGCGGCCGAGGCGGTCGGATCCACCTTGGTGCACTGCCCGGCGGCGACCAGGGTCTTCTCGGCGAAGGCGCCGATGCCCAGGGCCGGGGACAGCGGGGTGCCGTCGGCCAGCGTCATCGACTGGGTGGCGTTGTGGGTGTCGAAGCAGTACCACGGTTTGCCCTTGCGGCAGGCCCGGCACTGGCCGCAGACCGCACGCCAGTTGAGCACGACGAAATCGCCGGGCGCCACGGCGGTGACGCCCTCGCCGACCGCCTCGACCACGCCCGCGGCCTCATGGCCGAGCAGGAAGGGGAACTCGTCGTTGATCCCGCCCTGCTGGTAGTGCAGGTCGGTGTGGCAGACACCGCACGCCTGCACCTGCACCAGCGCCTCGCCCGGGCCGGGGTCCGGCACGAGGACGGTCTCCACCGAGACCGGAGCGCCCTTCTGCCGGGCGACGACGGCGCGTACTTCGTGTGTCACTGTCGCTCTCCTCGTTGCGGGGCGGCCGAATGCGCGGTTCCGGCCGGTTGATTCGGATGGCGGGGGCGCCGCGTCGCTCCGGCGGAGCGATCGGCGAGGGAGGGGAATGAACTCCGCTGTCCGCGGGGAGCACGAACGGCGGGCGGTGTACTGAACGGCGGGCCGACCGACCCCGGACCGATGTGCCGGGAGCGTGGGAGGGCCGAGACCGAGCCGTCGCGATTTGTTGCGCATGGCGCGTGCCGCTTCATTATGAGCAACAATCTGTCTTCCGGGCGACCGCTGTCAAGGAGTTGGCCGGGCGAACTTTCCCCGCGGCGCGTCGGCCTCCGAGCCCTGCGGGGAACGGCCGGGAAGTGCGTTGCTCTCCGCCAGGGTGCGGCCCTTCGTCTCCTCGGCCCAGTCCACTCCAGCACCGTGGGGCCACCCGAGAGGAGGGCATAGGTACAGAAGCACACGATGACCGCTCCGATGGGGAGCACTGAGCCGCCTCCGAGCACCACGAGCGGGACCACCATCAGGGCGAACGACCAGGTGATGACGGGGCGTCGCCCCGCCCGGTCCACCAGGCGCAGCGCGGGGAGGCAGCCCAGGACGAACACGATGCTGATCAGCGCCGAGCCCAGGTTGCTGGTGTGGCGCTCGCCGAGGCCGAAGGAATCCAGGATGGCGGGCCGAAGGTGTACAGGGCGAACATCGGCGTGATCTGGCACATGGAGAACAGAGGGCTCGTTGGATCGCCTTCTGGGCGTCGGCGGTGCGGCTCTTGTTCACCAGCCACAGCGGGGACTCGGGGGTGCCGACGCGCAGCAGCAGGATCACGGCGCTCAGTACGGCGCCGGAGGCGAGCATCCGCCGAGTGCGTGGCCGCGGGGCGCTCGGGCCGGTCGGGGCTCGCAGGACGGGGTGTTCATCGCGCGTCGGACAGCTGCGGCTGGAGAGGCTCCCGCGCGGGCGCGGCGGCGGTGCGTTCGGCGGTTTCGACGACGTTGGCGAGCAGCATGGCCCGGGTCATGGGGCCGACGCCGCCCGGCATGGGGGCGACCCATCCGGCGACCTTGGCGACGTCCGGGTGGACGTCGCCGAGCAGGCCGTCTTCCGTGCGGGTGATGCCGACGTCGAGGACGGCGGCGCCGGGCCGGACCATGTCCGCGGTGACGATTCCGGGGGAACCGGCGGCCGCGACGACGATGTCCGCGTCGCGTACGTGCCAGGCCATGCCCGTGGTTCGGGTGTGGCACAGCGTCACGGTCGCGTTCTCGGACCTGCGGGTGAGCAGCAGTCCGAGGGGGCGGCCGACGGTGACGCCGCGGCCGATGACGCACACCCGGGCCCCGGCCAGGGGTACGTCGTGGCGGCGCAGCAGTTCGACGACACCGCGCGGGGTGCAGGGCAGGGGGCCGTCGACGCCGAGCACGAGCCGGCCGAGGTTGGCCGGGTGCAGACCGTCGGCGTCCTTGGCGGGGTCCATGCGGGCGAGGACGGCGCCGGTGTCGAGGCCGCGGGGCAGTGGGAGCTGCACGATGTAGCCGGTGCAGGCGGGGTCGGCGTCGAGTTCGTCGACGACGGCCTCGACCTGCGCCTGTGTGGCGTCGGCGGGAAGTTCGCGGCGGATCGAGGCGATGCCGACCTGGGCGCAGTCGCGGTGTTTTCCGGCGACGTAGGCGCGGCTGCCGGGGTCGTCGCCGACGAGCAGCGTGCCGAGGCCGGGCGCCGCGCCCCGTGCGGTGAGGGCGGCGACGCGGGCGGTGAGTTCGGTGCGGATCTCCGCGGCGGTGCGGCGTCCGTCGAGGATGTGTGCGCTCATGGGGTTCTCCTCAGCTGCGCAGGCGCTGCATGGACGGGTCGAACAGGGGTTCCTGGGCGACGGTCGCGGGAATCCGCCGGCCGAAGTAGCCGATGTGCAGGGTCCGGCCGGGGGCGGCGAGTTCGGCGGGGAGCCAGGCGTAGGCGATGCCCTTGCCGACGGTGTAGCCGAAGGCGGCGCTGGTGACGTAGCCGACCGGGCGGTCGCCGTCGTACACGGGCTCCTTTCCCATGACGACGGAGCCCGGGTCGTCGATGGTCAGGCAGGTGAGCCTGCGGGTCACGGATTCCGCGCGCCGCTCCAGCGCGGCCTTTCCGATGAAGTCGTCCTTGTCGCGCTTCACGGCGAAGCCGACCCCGGCCTCGTACGGGTCGTGCTCGTAGGTCATGTCGTGGCCGAAGGAGCGGTAGCCCTTCTCCAGGCGGAGGCTGTTGAACGCGCCGCGCCCGGCGGCGATGATCCCGTGTTCCCGCCCCGCCTCCCAGAGGGTGTCCCAGAGCTTGGTGCCCATGTCGGCGGTGGTGTACAGCTCCCAGCCCAGTTCGCCGACGTAGCTCAGCCGCATGGCGGTGACGGGGACGGCGCCGATGTGGGCGCGCCGGGCCCGGAAGAACTTCAGGCCCTGGTGGGAGAAGTCCTGGTCGGCCAGGGGTTGCAGGACCTCGCGCGCCCTGGGACCCCACAGGCCGATGCAGCAGGTGCCGGCGGTGATGTCGCGGACCTGCACCGACCCGTCCCCGGGCAGGTGGCGGGTGAACCAGTCGAGGTCGAGGTTGCCGTTGGCGCCGACCTGGAAGTGGTCGCGGCCCAGGCGGGCGACGGTCACGTCGCTGCGGATGCCGCCGTCGTGGTCGAGCGTGAGGGTGTAGGTGACGGAGCCGACGGACTTGTCGACCTTGCCCGTGGTGAGGTGCTGGAGGAAGGCGGCGGCCCCACGGCCGGTGACCTCCAGGCGTTTGAGGGCCGTCATGTCGTACATCGCGACGCCCTCCCGCGTGGCCTGGGCCTCGGCGCCGACGATCGGCGACCAGTGGCGGGCCGCCCAGTCGCCCGGCACGGGGATGTTCCGCCCCGCCACCAGGGCGTCGTTGGCCTCGTACCACTGGGGCCGCTCCCAGCCGTTCGCCTCCAGGAAGACGGCGCCCAGGTCCCGCTGGCGGGGGTGGAAGGGGCTGGTGCGCAGGGGCCTGGGCGCGCCGGGCGGCTGGAGGGGATGGAGGATGTCGTACACCTCGGTGAAGTTCTGGCAGCCGCGGGCCGTGACGTACTCCGGGGCGAGCTGGTGGGGTTCGAAGCGGTTGACGTCGCACTCGTGCAGGTCGAACGACGAGCAGTGGCCGTCGACGAGCCATTCGGCCATGGCGCGGCCGACGCCCGCGGAGTGGGTGACCCATACGGCCTCGGCGACCCAGAAGCCCTTCACGTCCGGGGACTGGCCGAGCAGGGGCAGTCCGTCGGTGGTGAAGGAGAACAGGCCGTTGATGCCCTCCTCGACGTCCGCCTCCTTCGTCGCGGGCAGCAGGGCCTGGGTCTCGGTCCACGCCTCGGCGAAGTCGTCCCCGGTGAAGCGCAGGACGGACGGCATCTCCTCGGCGGCGTCCACGGAGACGATGTCGTCCGCGTCGATGGGCATGGGCCGGTGTCCGTAGGAACCGATGCCGAGCCGGTCGAAGCGGTCGCGGTAGTACAGGTCCGCGTCCTGGTGGCGCAGGATCGGGCGGATGGCTTCCCGGTCCTGCCCGGCGAGGGCGGGCACCGGGCCGGTCCAGGCCAGTTGGTGGGCCAGCGGGGTCAGCGGGAGGTTCATGCCGACCATGCGGGCCACCTTGGGCCCCCAGATCCCGGCGCAGCACACGACGATGTCGGCGGGGATCTCGCCGTGGTCGGTGAGGACGGCCGTCACCCGGTCGTCGTCATCGGTGCGGATGTCGAGGACCTCGTGGCGGCCGAGGGTGCGTACGCCGCGGGCGCGGGCGGCGCGGAGTTGCGCCTCGACCGCGAGGACGGCCTTGGCCAGGCCGTCGGTGGGGATGTGCAGTCCGCCGAGCACGCGCTCGCGCGCCACCAGCGGGTGCAGCTCGACGCAGCTCTCGGGGCCGATCACCCGGGCCTCGATGCCCCATGAGGCGAGCCAGCCCTGCCGCCGGTGGAGCTCGTCCAGGCGCTCGGGGGTGGTGGCGACCTCCAGGCCGCCGACCTCCAGGTAGCAGGGCCGGCCGTCGAGGTCGAGGGAGCGGAACTTCTCGACCGTGTAGCGGGCCAGCTCGGTCATGGTCTTCGAGGCGTTGGTCTGGAACACCAGGCCGGGTGCGTGGGACGTCGACCCGCCGGTGGCGGGCAGCGGGCCCTGGTCCACGACCGTCACGTCGGTCCAGCCTCGGGAGGACACTTCGTCCGCCAGCGCCGCCCCCACGACGCCCGCGCCGATGATGACCATTCGCGGTCCCGCCATCACAACCTCCAGTTGCGTTCAGCGCAACGCGCCTCGCATTGCGCAACTCACAGTGCAGGGGGCCCGGGGGGCTGTCAAGGGTTGGATCAGGGATACGGCCGGTCAGCAAAAGCCCCCTTGACCGCCCGGCCACCGCACTGGACCATGTTGCGCATCACTCACAGCGTTGCGCCATACGCACCACGACGGAGGATGCCATGTCTCCTCGACCGCAGCCCGGCCGCGAGTTCGTCCTCACTCTTTCGTGCCCGGACCGGGCCGGCCTCGTCCACGCCGTGGCCGCCTACCTCGTCAGCCACTCCGGCAACATCCTGGAGAGTCAGCAGTTCGACGACCGGCGGCAGGACCGCTTCTTCATGCGGGTGCACTTCGACGTCCTGGACCCGGAGATCTCCCTGGCGGAGCTGCGGACCGGTTTCGGGCCGGTGGCCGAGGCCCACCGGATCACCTGGCAGCTGCACGACGCGTCGACCCCGACCCGCACGCTGATCATGGTGTCGAAGTTCGGCCACTGCCTGAACGACCTGCTCTTCCGCAAGTCCACGGGCGCCCTCAAGGTCGACATCCCGGCGATCGTCTCCAACCACCGCACCTTCGAGCCGCTGGCCCGGAATTACGGCATCCCCTTCCATCACATCCCGGTGACCCCGGAGACGAAGCACGAGGCGGAGGCGCGGCTGCTGCGCCTCGTGGACGAGCTGGACGTCGACCTCGTGGTCCTCGCCCGTTACATGCAGATCCTCTCGGACGACCTGTGCAAGCAGCTCGACGGCCGGGCCATCAACATCCACCACTCGTTCCTGCCGAGCTTCAAGGGCGCGCGGCCGTACGTGCAGGCGCATGAGCGCGGCGTGAAGCTCGTGGGGGCCACGGCCCACTACGTCACGTCCGACCTCGACGAAGGCCCGATCATTGAGCAGGACGTCGTCCGCGTGGACCACTCGCGCGCCCCGGACGAGCTGGTCACCATGGGACGCGACGTCGAGGCCCAGGTGCTCGCCCGTGCCGTGGAGTGGCACAGCGAGAGCCGCGTACTGGTCAACGGCAACCGTACGGTCGTCTTCCGCTGACGGCCGTCCGCCGGCGGGTCCTGACCGGCGGGACCCGCGCTCACCTGCACGTATAGTTGCGTTATGGGCAACTACACGGCAGATGGTGGAACAACAGGTCCCCCCGGGACCGGGGTGCAGTCCGTCGACCGTGCCGTCAGCGTCATGGAGATCCTCGCCCAGCGCGGCGAAGCGGGCGTGAGCGAGGTCGCCGCCGAGATCGAGGTGCATAAGTCGACCGCGTTCCGCCTGCTCGGGGCGCTGGAGGCCCGCGGTCTGGTCGAGCAGGCGGCCGAGCGGGGCAAGTACCGGCTCGGCTTCGGGATCGTGCGCCTGGCGGGCTCGGTCATGGGCCGCCTCGACATCACCCAGCAGGGCCGCCCGGTGTGCGAGCGGCTGGCCGAGGAGATCGGCGAGACCGTCAACATCGCCGTCCTGCGCGAGCACTACGCGGTCAATCTCTACCAGGTGCGCGGCCCGGGCGCCGTCGGCACCCACCGGTGGGTCGGGCAGCTCACCCCGCTGCACGCCACGTCCAGCGGCAAGATCCTGCTGGCCCACCTGTCCGCGAAGGAGCGGGCCGCGGCGCTCAAGGCGTCCGGAATGGAGAAGCTGACGCCGCGCACCCTGACCGCCAAGACCAAGCTGGAGAAGAACCTCACCGAGACGCGGAAGCGCGGGTACGCGGTGACGCTGGAGGAACTCGAGATCGGACTGCACGCCATGGCGGCCCCGATCCGGTCCGGCGACGGCGAGGTCATCGCCGCCCTCAGCGCCTCCGGCCCCGCCTACCGGTTCACCGAGGAGCGCATCCCCGAACTCGCTCCCGTGCTGGTCAAGGGTGCCGAGGAGATCAGTCACCGGATGGGCTACGCGGGCTGAGCCCCAGCCGGCCCGCGTAGCCGCGGGCCGGGTGGGCCGTGCTCCCCCTACGCGCCGAGGCGGGTCCGGAGCCAGGTGTGGAAGGCGCCGATGTGGTGCTCGCTGGGCACCAGGACACCGCCCTCGGTGTACGCCCGGGCACTCCACGACCGTGCGGTCGGCCGCCATCGGGTACATCCGGTGGAAGATCACGTGTCCGGTACGAGGTTGATGAACACCTGCGGCCTGACCGTCATCGCATGATAACGACGGTCCTGCCCCTCGGCCACCGTCGGAATCCGGTCCAGCCCCTCCGAGCCGTCGACCGTGAATCCCCGGGCCCCTTCCCCGAACTCCGCGCCATGGCCCACGTAGTACTGCGCCGCGACCCGACCGGCGCCGGGCCGTCGTCGGGCGTCGTGCGTCGTGCGTCGTGCGTCGGAGTGCCATCGGCGGTTCGCGATGATGCGTTCCGTATTGCGCAACGACCAGCGTATTAGGCAACAAGGTGCGCTCGTCGGTCGGCTATCCCTTCACGGCCCCGGACAGCATCCCCGAGATGAAGTGACGCTGGAGGAACACATAGAGGATCACCACCGGCAGGGCCACGATCACGGACGCCGCGGCGAGCAGGGAGAACTGGGTGGTGTGCTCGCCCTGGAAGAAGGCGAGGCCGAGGGGCGCGGTGCGCTTGCTCTCGTTCGTGATCATGACGAGCGGAAGCAGGAACTCGTTCCAGGTCCACATGAAGACGAGCATGGCCATCGTGACGAGTGCCGGGCGCCCGGACGGCACCAGGATCTGCCACAGCACCCGCCAGTCCGAGGCCCCGTCGAGTCTGGCCGCCTCGATCACGCTGGACGGCACCGAACGGAAGAAGTTGCGCATCCAGAAGATGCCGAAGGCCAGGGACTGGGCGGTCTGCGGAAGGATCAGCGACCAGTACGAATCGGTGAGACCGAGGGAGCGCAGGTTGAAGTAGAGCGGGATGACGAATGCCTCCGGCGGCACCATCAGGCCGATCAGGGTGGTGTAGAAGAGCAGCGAGCGGCAGGGGTAGGTGAAGTGCGCGAAGGAGTAACCGGCCAGGATCGCCAGGACCGCGGTGAGCAGCACCACGCTCACGGTGACCAGCACGCTGGACGCGAGGTAGGTGGCGAAGTGCCCCTCGGCCCAGGCCGCGGAGAAGTTGCCCCAGTCGAGCCGGTCCGGCCAGCTGAAGGACGCGGAGGACTGGCTGCGCGGGGCGAGCGAGGAGGTCAGCACGCCGATGAGGGGCAGCGTGGCGAGGGCCGCGAAGACGATGAGGATCGCGTAACTGAGAGCGCGTTCGCGCCGGGAGATCACCGGTCAGTCCTCCTTGGGCTGGAGCTTGGTGATCGCGTAGGTGACCAGCAGGATGATCAGCGTCAGGACCACGGCGATGGCGCAGGCCGAGCCGACCTGGCCGGTGCTGAAGGCGCGGTTGTACACCTCGAAGGCGGGCAGACTGGTGGAGTCGCCGGGGCCGCCGTGCGTGGTGATGTACACCAGGTCGAACGTGCGCAGCGCGGCGATGACGGTGAGGGTGAGCGCCACGGTGATCTGGCCGCGCAGTCCGGGCAGCGTGACGGCGAAGAACTCCCGGACCGCTCCGGCGCCGTCCACCTTGGCGGCCTCGTAGAGTTCGCGCGGGATCTGGCTGATCCCGGAGATGAACAGCACGAGGCACAGGCCGATTTCCAGCCAGGTGCCGATGAGGCCGACGGCCGGCAGGGCGGTGCCGAAGTCGCCGAGCCAGGCGCGGGTGACCGACTTCAGGCCGATGGCCCGCAGCAGGGTGTTGAGCACTCCGTCGGGCGCGTAGATGGCCGTCCACGCGGTGGCGGTGACGACCATGGCGACGATCTGGGGCAGGAAGATCACGGCGCGGAAGAAGGACGCGCCGCGCAGCCGTGCCGCACGGGTGGTCACCCCTGCCAGCATCAGGGCCAGCACGGTCGGGACAACCGCGTAGAAGACGATGAGCACCAGGGAGTGGACGAAACTCGCGCGCAGCTGCGGGCTTCGTGCGATCTCGGTGTAGTTGGCGAGACCGGCCCAGGTCGAGCCGGACAGGCCGTCCCAGTGGTAGAGGGAAATCTGGACCAGTTGCCCGAGCGGGACCAGCAGGAAGGCGGCGAGGACGCTGAAGGCGGGCAGGAGGTAGAGGTATCCCTTCGCCTGGATGCGGCCGCGGCGCCCGGCCGGCCGCCGCCGTCGGGGCGCTCCGGCCGGGCGCTTGTGCGCGGGGGTGCGGGGCGTGGTGACTGCCATGGCTTCCGTTTCCGCTCGCGGACCTTACCTGCTCTGCTGGAAGGAGGAGTAGTCGGCCTGGAGCTTCTCGCCGAACTTCTCCGGGCTCAGCTGGCCTGCCGTGACCTCCTGTACCGCGGCGGTGAGGGTGTCGTAGAAGGTCGGGGTGGTGTAGTCGAGGTACGGCAGCAGTCCGTCCTTCTGGCTGACGGCCTTCCACTCCTTCAGGATGTCGGCGTGGACCGTGCCCTTGGCGGGCTTCCATGACGGGGGCGGCAGCGCGGGGAGGTTGCCGTTGTCCGCGGAGGCCTTCATGCCGCCCGCGTCGACCAGGAAGTTGATGTACGCGGCGGCCACGTCGGGGTGCCGGGACTTGGACGTGACCGCCCACGCCAACCCCTCGCCGCCCTGGGTGAGCGGGGTGGCGCCGGAGGACGGGGCCAGTGCGCTGAAGCCGACCTTTCCGGCTCCCATCTTCTGCGCGAGCGTGGCCTGCTGCCAGGTGCCGTCCACCAGGAAGGCGGACTTGCCCGCGGCGAAGGCGGACGCGGCCTGGTCGGCGCTCTGGCCGTTGAAGCCGGGCGTCAGGTAGCCCTTCTTGGCCCACTGCTGGAGGACCTGGGCGGCCTTCACCGTGCCGGAGCCGGTCCACTTCGCCTTGCCCTGGTCGAAGACCAGGTTGCGGACTTCGGCCTTGCCCGCGGTCAGGGCCTGGACCACACCGAAGAGGTGGATGCCCGGGCTCTTGTCGGAGTCGCCGTAGGAGACAGGCAGCAGGCCGGAGGCCTTCGCCTTGGCGAGCGCGCTCTGGAACTCGGCGAGGGTGGCCGGGGGTGCTATGCCGAGGGACTTCAGCTTGGCCTTGTTGTAGTAGACGCCGATGATCTCGCCGGTCTGGGAGACGCCGTACAGGTTGCCGGTCTTCCAGGTCTTGCCGTCGGCGGAGAACTTGTTGAGGTCGAGCAGCTGCTGGGGGTAGGCGGTGGACCAGCCGTACACCTTGGCGTAGCGGTCGACGGGCTGGAGCAGCTTGGCCTTCACGAAGGCGCCCATGTCGGGGTAGCCCTGGTTGGCCTGGATGGCGTCCGGGGGGTTGGCGGAGGACAGGGCGAGCTTGAGCGTCGTTTTGAGGTCGGAGAAGGACCGGGAGACGCGCTTGATGGTGACGTTCGGGTACTTCTTCATGAACGCCGCGTTGAGCGCCTTGGTCGAGGCGTCGGTGCCGGCATCGGTGTTCTGGTCCCACACGGTGAGCGTGACCTTGCCGGCCTTGGCCGGGTCGGTGGAGACCGGGCTCGCGCTGCCCGAGCCCTTCGGCGAACCGCTGTCGCCGCCCGGTGCGCAGGCCGCCGCGGCTGTCAGACACGCGGCGGTGAGGGTGGCCGCGGCGAGGCGACGATAACGTGTTTTGTCGCTCATGGGTGGTTCTCCTGTGATCTCGTCCGCGGTGGTGGGGAGCGGGGTGCGGGAAGGCGGGGTGTGGGGGGCGGGGTGTGGGAGGCGGAAGGCGGGGCGCCGGGAGGCGCCGCCCGCGCCGGTCGGGACATCTCCACCTCGGACACACCGTGCGTGGCCATGAAGGTGCTCAACTATGAGCAAGTGATTCCACTTATGACAAGAGTCGGTCAGTAGAGCACTTGTTTACTTTTTCTCGTGACCGAAGTCAGTCAGCTGGTGCTACTTTCAGCGCGTGACTTCGAGCAAACGGCACGCCAAGATCGTGAAATCCCTCCGGATGACGGGCGGCGTGGCTTCCGTGCGCGAGCTGGCCGAGCGGCTCCAGGTCAGCGAGTCGACGATCCGCCGCGACCTGACCCTGCTCGACCGCGACGGCGAGCTCATACGCACCTACGGCGGTGCCGCCCTGTCGCTGAGCGCCAGTGCGGAGGTCGCGGCGGAGAAGGCCGATGACGAGGAGCCGTTCGACGTCTCGGCATCACACGACATGGCGATGAAGGAGGCCATGGCCACGCGCGCCGCGGAACTCGTGGTGGACGACAGCGTGGTCGTCCTGGACATCGGCACCAGCACCGCCATGATCGCCCGTCGGCTGCGCGGCCGCCCGGTCACCGTGATCACCAGCAACGTGGCCGCCTTTGATGAGCTGCGGGACGACGACGCGGTACGGCTGGTCATGCTCGGCGGCGTGCTGCGCCGCAACTACCAGTCCATGGTCGGCTCGCTCACCGAGACGGCCCTGCGACAGATCAGCGCCGACCTGCTGTTTCTGAGCTGCACGGGCGTACGGCCCAGCGGGCACGTGGTGGACAACATGGCCGTCGAGGCGCCCATCAAACAGGCCATGATCGAGGTCGCCGACAGCGTGGTGCTGGTGGCCACCGAGACGAAGTTCCCCGGTACGGGCAGCCTGCGTCTGTGCTCGCTCTCCGACGTCGACGTCCTCGTCACCACCGCCGGCGCCGACCCCCAGACGCTGGAGTTGTTCCGGCAGGCGGGCGGAAAGGTGATCACCGCATGAGGCCGTCCCAGCCGCCCGGATACGGGTCACCCGGCCACAGCCCCTGACGGCATACCCGCGCCGTCCTCCGCACCCCACCCCCCGCCCCAAGGAGCAGTGCCTCTCACCACCCAAGGAGTTCCCGACATGCACAGACGGGCCCGAAGAATATGGACCGCCGCGGTCGTCGCCGCCTGCGGTGTGGTCCTGTCCCTGCTCGCGGCCGCCGTGCCGGCCCAGGGCGCACCGCAGGCCGCCCCCACCGCACGCGCCAAGGCCACCGCGGCCATCGACGCGATGATGGGCTTCTACGACCAGAAGACCGGCCGATGGAATCCCGATGCCCCCTGGTGGCAGTCGGGGAACGCCCTCCAGGCGCTGCTGGACTACATGACGGCGACCGGCTCACGGAAGTATCTGCCCGAGGTCAAGAACACGATCGCCGAACAGCGGAAGCCCCTGGAGTGGTGGCCGCAGGGCGGCGGCGAGTTCAGGGCCGACTCCACCGACGACACCGGCTGGTGGGCGCTGGCCATGACCCGCATGTACGACCTGACCCGCGACAAGCAGTACCTGGACATCGCCAAGCTGGACGAGACCTACATGCGCGACTACTGGGATGACACCTGTGGCGGCGGTATCTGGTGGGACATCCCGAGCAAGACGTACAAGAACGCGATCAGCATCGAGCTGTACATCAAGCTCGCCGCGTCCCTGCACAACCGGATCCCCGGCGACAAGGTGTACCTGAACCACGCCCTCGAAGCGTGGAACTGGTTCAAGAACAGCGGGATGATCAATAACGATCACCTCGTCAACGACGGCCTGAACACCCAGAGCGGCGGCTGCGCCAACAACGGCGGCACCACCTGGACCTACAACCAGGGGGTGGTCCTCGGCGGGCTCGTCGAGCTGTACAAGGCCACCGGCGACAAGAGCATGCTCACCACCGCGCGGCAGATCGCCGACGCCGTGATCGCCAGCCCGCTGCTGTCGCCGAAGGGCATCCTGACCGAGCCCTGCGAGGCGGTCGGGAACTGCGAATTCGACGGCACGGCCTTCAAAGGCATCTTCGCGCGCAACCTCGGCGAACTCGACCATGCCCTCCTCGGGCATCCCTACCGCAGCTATCTCCAGGCGCAGGCGAACTCCGCTTACGCCAACGACCGGAACGGCGAAAACCAGTACGGACAGAGCTGGGCAGGACCGTTCGACAAGGCGTCCATCGGACGCCAGGAGTCGGCTGTATCGCTCCTGGTCTCCGTGCTCTGACCCGCGATCCGCCCCGATGCGCCCCGCGCCACGCCCCTCCCGGGCAGGCGCGGGGCGTCCGGCTGCCGTTGCCGCTACGAACCCTCGACGAGGGGGGCCAGTCCGTCGAGGAGGGCCGAGAGGCCGGAGGCGAAGAGATGGTCGAGTCGCAGGTCGTAGCCGTCGGTGAAGGATCCGACCACCTTGGCGAAGGTCGGGAAACGGCCGGATTCCGCCAGCTCCCGGAGGGCGGGGGCCCGGCTGTCCATCCACTGGTCTTCCGATTGGCCCGTGGAGGCTTCGGCGTGCGCCTCCCACTCCAGGTACACCGCCAGGCCCTGGACATGGCTGTAGATCAGTAGGTGGATGTCGAACAGCGTGGTCGGATCGAGACCGTGGCCGTCGAGGGCGCTGAGCATCCATTCGCCGTGGGCGATCAGGTTGGGCACCATCAACGGGCGGGTGAGGGACCCGAGCTGGGCCAGCCACGGGTGCCTGCGGTACAGGGTCCAGAGGGTGCGCGCACAGAGCTCGATGCGTGGCCGCCACCCTTCGGGCGCATCGGCGGGGTAGGTCTCCTCGCCGAATGCGGCGTCGGCCATGAGGAGGACGAGGTCGTCCTTGCTGGGGACGTATCGGTAGGGCGACATGGCGGCGACGCCGAGCCGGGCCGCGACACCGCGTATGGAGGGAGCCGGGAGCCCTTCGGCATCGGCGATGGCGGTACGGACGATCCGGTCGAGGGTCAGCTCCTGTTTCCTGCTCCGGGGCCGGGGCGGGCGACGCGGGTTTGCGGGGCGGCGGGACGGGAGCGGTTCCGGCGACGACGGTGCCGGTCCGGGGCGGGTCTCGACAAGTCCCTCGAGGCGCAGGGTGGTCAGGGCCTTGGTGGCGGTGGCGAGCGCGACGCCGTACTCCCTGGCGATCTGGCGGGGCCAAGGAACAGCGCCTGCACCAAGCGCTGAGCCCCTGCTTCGAGGCCACGATCACGGAACGCGTCGAGTACCCCCTGCCCCTGACCGAGCAGGAGGCCCTCGACCTGGTGGGGATGACACCGAGCGCACGCCACGGGTTCCCGGCGGACCTGGCCGACAGCGGTTGTCTACCCGGTCAGGTCACCGTCTCCGTGCTGGCCACCGCCTTCCGGGCCCGGTGACCGCGGGCGGACGGAGGCCTGCTCGGTAGCCTGTTCGGATGGACTGGGAGGAACGGTCGGTCGGTGCGGTCGTGGGCTCGGCGGTGGGTGATGCGCTGGGCGGCCCGTTCGAGTTCGGTCCCGAGGGGGCGTTCTCCGCCCGGTTCCCGGTGCCGGGGTTCGGCGGCGAGATGTGCGGAGGAGGCGGCTGGGATCCGGGGGAGGCGACGGATGACACGCAGATGGCGGTCCTCGTCGCGGAGTCGTTGATCGAGCGGGGCGAACTGGATCTGCCGGACATCTTCGCCCGCTTCCAGCGGTGGGCCGCGTCCGGGCCGAAGGACATCGGATTGCAGACCGAAGACGTGCTCACCAACGGCATGTCCTGGGACCTGGCCGCCGCCATCCACTTCCAGGTCAACCTGCGGGCGGCGGGCAACGGATCGCTGATGCGGGCCTCCACGTCAGCGGTCCACTTCGCCCGCCACGGACGGCAGGCCACCATGGACGCGGCACGGCGCATCGCGGCCCTCACCCACGGCGACCGCGCCGCCTGGGAAGGCACCGCTGTCTTCCACGAACTCATACGGCTCGCGCTCCACGGCGCCGACCCTCTCGCCGCGCTCCCGGAGATCCTGGACCTGGTGCACCCCGGGCACCGGGACCGGTACGCGACCGTCCTCGCCCCCGGCTGGCACCCCGACCAGGCCACCGAGGTCAACGGCGCCGTCTGGCCCTGTCTGGGCTCCGCCGTATGGGCACTTCGCACCACCGGCACGTTCGAGGAGGCGGTACGGGCGGCGATCGACCTCGGCGGCGACACCGACACCGTCGCCGCCGTCACCGGTGGCCTCGCCGGTGCCTGCTACGGGCGCGACGCCATTCCGGCCCGCTGGACCGGGCCACTCCACGTTCCGCTGCCGGGCTTCGACCGGGTGCTGCGGCTCCCGGATCTGCTCGATCTCGTCCATCGTCTCGTGACCTGACCCGCGGCCCGGCGTGGTGCATGGGCTGCCATGATGGCCCTTCATGAACGTAGCGATCACACAGGCCGAGACAGCCGACATCCACCTGGTGCTGGAGCAGCACTCCCGGTACTGGGGTGAGCGGGATCTTCGCAAGCTCCACCTCGTGACCCTGGTGCACGAGTTCCCGTCAACGTGCCTGGTGGCCCGGGCCGATGACGGCATCCGCGGGTATCTCCTCGGTTTCGTCACGCCCACCGGGACGGGATATGTGCACCTGATCGCCACGCGGGACGATGCCCGCGGCACCGGGCTCGGACGGCGTCTTTGGGGGGCGTTCACGGATGCCGCGCGTCAGCAGGGCGCACAACGGCTGAAGGCGATCACGTCCGTCCAGAACACCGGCTCGATCGCCTTCCACCGCGGCCTTGGGTTCACCGCGCAGGTCGTCGAGGACTACGACGGTCCCGGCCGCCCCATGGTGCTCTTCGACCGGCTCCTGCCGGCGGAGGGCGCGGCCTGGTGAGACGGGAGGCGGGACGGCGCGCGCCGTCCCGCCGGGTGGTGCCGCTCTACACGTTCGGGACGCGCAGCTTGTCCCAGCTCTTCTTGCCCGGGATGCCGTCGGCGTCATCGCCGGAGTAGCCCAGCTTCCGCTGCCACGCCGCGTACGACTTCTTGTCGGCGTTCGTCCACTCCGGGCCCGGGCCCTCCTCGTAGTGGTCGCAGCCCTCGGCGACGAGCCGCTTGCCCATCGCGGTGATGATCTTGCTCTCCCGGCCGTTGCGGAAGAAGTCGGCGCCCGGGAAGGGCTCGTACGACGCCGGGGGCTTCGGCTTGGTCCCGGTGGCGCCGTCGGGTTTCTTGTCGAGCCGCTTGCCGATGCGCGTGCGCATGGAGCTCATCGTGAAGCCGCGGGGGTCCACCTTGCCCGGCTGCCACTCCAGGTGGCCGATCACGGACTTCTCGCTCCAGCCGTGGGCGCGGCAAATGGCGGCGGACACCTTCTCGATGGCCAGCTTCTGCGCCTCGGGCCATGGGTCCTTGCCGTCGCCGAGGTTGACGCATTCGAAGCCGTAGAAGCGGGCGTTGCCGTCCTTGTCGGCCTCGTTGTCGCTCGGCAGCCTGGTCTCGTTGATCACCGCGTTCAGGACGTCGTTGTCGCCCATACCCGCGTGGTTGGCGCGGCCGTTGCCGACGAGGTGGACCTCGCCCTTCTTGTCGATCACCCCGTGGCACAGCGGCCCGGGCAGCGAGGCGTGGCCCTCGTAGCAGAGTTCGACGGAACTGTCGGTGCCCGAGGTGACGGTGTGGTGGATCATGACGCCGTTCACCGGACCCCAGGCGCCCTTGGAGTTGCGGTTGTGCGAGCGCCAGTTGCGGACTTCGTGGACGGTCAGACCCTCGTCGCGCAGGGCCTTCAGAAGTCTGTCGGCGCTCAGGGGTTTTGCCATAGGGAGTGCTCCTTCGGTGCTGCTCGGTATGTGTCATATACGGATGCCGGGATGGCACGACTCAGTTGCGGTCGGTGTGCGGTGCACCAACTGCCGTACGGGCGTGCGTTTTCGGCCGCGGAGTTCGACATGGCGTGCGCAGCACGGCCTGTTCGGTCCGGCCGGTGCGCGGGGGATGTCGGTAGCATCGCGGTGAACCGACAGTGCCCGGCCAGCCAGCCCGTGAAGGAGCGCCCGACGTGCGACTCAGCCCGCGAACCGTGCGTGAGATCGATTCGCCGATGGGTGCGACGTACGCCCTGCTGGCGGGCCGCAGTGGTGAGCGTGCACTGCTCGATCTGGCCCAGGCGGCGCCGAGCTACCCGGCCGCCGCCGAGATGATCGAGCACGTCGCCGCGGTCGCGCACGAGCCGAACGGCGCCGCCTACGTGCCGGCCCCCGGACTGCCCCGGCTGCGGGAGGCCTTCGCCGCCGACCTCGGCAAGGGGTACGGGAGCCCGGTGGGGGCCGACCAGATGGTCGTCACCGCGGGGTGCAACCAGGCGTTCTGCCTCGTCGCCCAGGCGCTCACCGAGCCGGGTGACGAGGTCATCGAGGTCCTGCCGTACTACTTCAACTACGACATGTGGCTGCGCATGAACGGCGTCGTGCCGCGCTATCTGGAGCCCGGCCCCGATCTCGTGCCCACCCCGGAGGCGGCCGAGGCCCTCATCACGCCGCGCACCCGGGCGATCGTGCTGGTCACCCCGGGCAACCCGAGTGGTGTCACCCTTCCGCCGGAGGTGCTCGCGGGCTTCTACGAGGTGGCGAAGCGGCACGACATCGCGCTGATCCTGGACGAGACCTACCGCTCGTTCCGCGACACCGAGCAGCCGGCGCACCGGCTGTTCGCCGAACCGGACTGGGCGGGGACCCTGGTGAGCCTGCACAGCTTCTCCAAGGACCTCGCCATCCCCGGCTACCGGGTGGGCGCGGTCGTCGCTTCGCCGGAACTGAGCCGCGAGGTGATGAAGCTGCTCGACTGCGTGGCGATCTGTCCTCCGCGCGTCGGGCAGGAGGCCGCCTGGGCGGGGCTGACCTCGGCCCGGGAGTGGCGGCGTGAGCGGGTGAACGAGGTCACGGAGAAGCGGCGTTGGCTGGAGACCGTGATGGCCGACCGGCCGGGCGGTTTCGAGCTGCTGAGCTGCGGAGGGTTCTTCGGCTGGGTCCGCCACCCCTTCGCCGGGCGCGGCACCGACGAGGTCGTGCGCGACCTCGTCGCCCGCTACGACACGCTCGTCATCCCGGGCACCGCCTTCCTGCCCGAGGACCGCCAGGTGTTCCGGGTCAGCTTCGGCAACGTCGACCGGGCCGGGCTCACCGAGTTCGCCGCGCGGCTACGGCTGATGGCCAAGGACGTGCTCGGCTGACGCTGACCCCTGTCAGCCCGTCAGGTCGTCTCCAGGTCGCTGGTGTGGGTCTCCTTCAGGAACCATACGCACAGCGCGGAGGCCAGGGCGACCACCACGATGTAGCCGGACACCGGCGCCGAGGAGCCGGTGGAGGCGACGAGCTGGGTGGCGAGGAGCGGCGTGATGCCACCGCCGACGATGCCGCTCGCGTTGTAGGCCACGGACGCGCCCGTGTAGCGGTAGCGGGTGGCGAACATCTCGGGGAGGAAGGCGCCCATCGGGCCGTACAGCGCGGCGAAGGCGAGCATCCCGACGGCCATCGCGAGCCCGATGAGCAGCGGCTCACCGGTGTTGATCAGGGCGAACATGGGGTACGCCCACACCGCGGCCAGTACCCCCGCGCTCAGGCAGACGGTGCGGCGGCCGACCCGGTCGGACAGGACGGCCAGCAGCGGAGTGGCGACGCCCAGGACGAGCGCCGCGGCCATCACGCACAGCAGCAGCATGTCCTTGTCGAGACCCAGCACGGTGGTGCCGTAGGAGAGCGCGAAGGTCGTGATGGTGTAGAAGAGCGTGTGCGCGAGGATGAACGCGCAGGTCGCCAGGGCCAGGGTGGTGCCCTGACGGCGGACCACCTCGACGATGGGTGCCTTGGCCCGCTCGTGCTGATCCAGCGCCTTCCGGAACACCGGTGTTTCGGCGATCCGCATCCGGATGTAGAAGCCGACCACCACCAGCGCCGCGCTGGCGAGGAACGGGATCCGCCATCCCCAGGACTCGAACGCCGCGTCGTCCATCACCCGGCCCAGCAGCAGGAACGAACCGCCCGCGGCGATGAAGCCGATGGCGGGGCCCATCTGCGGGAAGCTCGACCACAGCCCCCGCTTTTCCCGGGGCGCGTACTCGGTGGCCAGCAGCACCGCGCCGCCCCATTCGCCGCCCAGCCCCACGCCTTGCAGGAACCGGCACAGGACCAGCAGGACCGGGGCCACGATGCCGACGTCCCGGTAGGTGGGCAGCAGCCCGATGGCAACCGTTCCCGTGCCCATGACGAGGAGTGAGGTGACCAGCATCGTCTTGCGGCCGGTGCGGTCGCCGAAGTGTCCGAAGATGACTGCGCCGATCGGGCGGGCGACGAAGCCGACACCGAAGGTGGCGAACGCGGCAAGGGTGCCCGCGAGCGCGGAGAAGGTGGGGAAGAACAGCTTGCCGAGGACGAGCGCGGCGGCGGTCCCGTAGATGTAGAAGTCGTAGAACTCGATGGCCGTTCCGACGAAACTGGCCACCGCGATCCGTGTGGTGGACACCGTGCGGACGGCGGGTGGGGCGGTGGTGGACATGGCGGCGGCTCCTGGGTGACCTTGGACTGCGGTCGGAGTATGGGGCGCGGCGGCGGGGCACGCCACCGTTGCCTGTCGGGAATCGGCCGGGTGCATTCCTCGCTTTGTCGAAATCCATCGGTGCGGACGTTCGCGTGCCGGACCGGGCAGGTGGCTCAGCCCATCAGCGCGTGGAGGCGGAGCCCCAGGTGGAGCGTGAGCCGGTTGTCGCCGTCGGCCAGGTCGAGCCCGGTGAGTTCGGTGATCCGCTGGAGCCGGTAGTAGAGCGATGTGCGGTGGAGGTGGAGGGCGTGTGCCGTGCGCGGGGCCGAACCCCCGTGGTCGAGGTAGGCGGTGAGGGTTTCGGTGAGGCGGCCCGACGGGTCCTGCGCGAGGAGGGTGCGCAGCGGTGCGGGCAGCAGTGCGGGGGTCAGCCGGTCCGGCGGGAGCAGCGACAGGGGTGCCAGGGCGCCGAGTTGCTCCCAGTGGACGATGCCGTCGCCGCCGGGCCGCGCACCGGCCGCCCGTGCGGCACCGGTGGCCTGCTCGTACGCCATCCACGCCGCTTCGGCGCCGCCGTCCGTGGTCTCGCCGATTCCCGCGACGCACTCCGCCGTCCCGGCCAGCACCGACCGTGCCTGTTCGAGGAGGGCCGAGGCGCGGGCGCGCAGCGGCTCGTCCGGCAGGGGGCGGTCGGAGAAGGTCAGCAGCACGCCGTGCGGTCCGTTGAGGCAGAACTCGGTCCGCCACGTTCTGTCGGCCGCCACCCGCTCAAGACCCGTACGCAGCGCCACCTCCACCGCTCCCCCGCGGTCGGCGGGTGGGTCACCTGCGACCGTTGCGACCGTGACGGTGGCATAGCGGGACGACGGCAGCCAGCCGGCGCGTACGAGCGCGTCCCGCCCGGTTTCGCGCACGGTGGCCGAGGGGTTCAGCAGCTGGCGCAGCGCTCCCTCGCGGGCCGTGCGTTCGGTGTCCCCGGCGGCGAAGTCCTGGTACATCAGGGGCGCGAGGGTGTGCGTGGCGGCGGTGACGGCGTCGATGCTGGAGGGGGGCAGGGAGCCGTCGGGGTCGATGACGACGAGCAGGCCGAGCAGGTGGTGCCGCCACCGGATCGGTGCGCACAGCCGGGCCCGCATGCCGAGGTCGGCGCGCGGCGGGATGACGCCGGGTGCGGTCCAGCGGTCGACTCCCTGCGCGAGGATGTGTCCGGCGGCGGCGCTCCCCGCGTCGCGCTGGAGCACGGCGCGCACCCGTACCCGGTCCTCGTCGCCGAAGTGGCGGCTGGCGCAGAGGATGTGAACGCGTGGATCGTTGACCGCGACGGAGCGGCCTATGCGCTCGGCCAAGTCGTCCACGACGTCCTGGAGTCGGCCTCCGGGCATCGCGCATCACCTCCCAACGGACGCTGCCACTGCCGAGGGCACCGCCGATTGAAGATCATTACGCATGTGGGCCTGCCAGGTGAAGGGTTATGACCTGGTGTTTTCTACAGATCGAGGATCGGGCACGGCAGGTTTGCGACGGCCGTCGGTGGTCCGGTCACCTTGCGGCGCGCAGGATCGGGTCATGCGCAGGGCACGACGACTGGACGGCCGTACCGCACTCGTCTTCGGGGCCGGTTCGAGCGGTGGCGGGGTGAGCAACGGCACGGCGGCCGCGCTCGCGTTCGCCCGGGAGGGCGCGCGCGTCGCGGCGATCGACATCGACGGGGACCAGGCGCGGCGTACGGCGGAGGCGATCACGGCCGAGGGCGGTGAGGCGCTGCCCCTGACGGCCGATGTGACGGTCGAGGAGCAGGTGGCGGCCGCCGTCGTGGCGGCCGAGCGCGCCTTCGGCACGCCGACGGTGCTGCACAACAACGTGGGCGTGGCCCGCTTGGGCGAGGTCACCGGGCTGGACCTCGCCGAGTGGCGGTCCACCCTCGCGGTCAACGTGGACGGTGTCTTCCTGACCTGCAAGCACGTGCTGCCGCGGATGGTGGCGGCAGGTGGTGGCGCGGTCGTCAACGTGTCCTCGATCGCCGCGATACGCGACACGGGTTACCCGTACCCCGCGTACAGCGCGGCGAAGGCGGCCGTCAATCAGCTCACGGTCACCCTGGCGCTGCGCCACGCCGCCGAGGGCATCCGCGTCAACGCCGTCCTTCCGGGGCTGATCGACACCCCGCTGGTGGCCCGGCAGATCGTGGCCGGTGCCGACGATCCCGAGGCCGCACTCGCGGCCCGCCACGCGGCGAGCCCGACCGGGCGCATGGGCAGCCCCTGGGATGTCGCGGCGGCCGCCGTCTTCCTCGCCTCCGACGAGGCGGGTTACGTCAACGGCGTGTGCCTGCCGGTGGACGGCGGTCTCACGGCGCGCTGCTGACCTCCGCTCCGGGGCGCGGGTAACCGCACCGGCAGCTGCGAAGCGGTCATGGCTGTGCGAGTATGGCCCGCCGAGTACACCAGACCCCCGGGAGTCGGCTCTCGGGGTACGCGGCGGCGCTGGCCGTGGCCGTTCCGGTGGCCGGGCGGCTCGTGGACCGGCTTCGGCCCCGCAGGGTCCTGGCCTGCTGTCTGGTGGCGAACATGGCCGCGTACGCGGTGCTGCTGTAGGCGCTGGCCCAGCACGCCTCCGTGGGAGTGCTGATCGCGCGGCGGCACTCGGCGCCACCACCCCGCCCGCGGGCCCGGTGGTGCGCTCCAGCTGGCCGGTTCTGGTGTCCGGGGAGCAGCTGAAGACGGCTTTCGCCCTCGACGCGGTGCTCAACGAGATCATGTTCGTCACCGGCCCCCTGATCCTCTCGGGCCTGATGGCCTTCGCGTCCCCGAATGCCGCAGTGGTGTTCGCGGCGTGCAGCACGACCGCCGGAGTCCTGCTGTTGCTGACGGTCGGGGCGCGCGAGCGCAAGGGACGTCCGGGGCCCCAGCTCGCCCTGTACCACGCCGCCTCCGCGGCCCTGCTCCTGGTCAGCGCCCAGGTGTCCCATCTGGTGCGGGCCGGGCTGGTCCTGCTGCTGGTGGGCATGGTCGGCGGCCCCCGGGACACCCTGCACCAGGTGGTGCTGGGCGAGGCCGCGCCGCGTCCGCGGGCGAGGAGCAGCGGGAAATCCTTTAGACGCGCTGCATCTTGACACCCCGTCACCCATGCCTTCTCTTAATACCGCACAAAGTCGAACGCCCCCACACAGCACCGCACGGACGACGAGGAGTACGGGACATGACGTCACCCCACCCCAGACGCCGGGCCCTGGCCGCCGCTCTGGCGGCCGTCACGTTCACGATGGCCGCCCCGGTCGTGGCACAGGCAGCCGCCCCCGCGAAGGCACCGAGCGCCACCCAGCAGCGGTCGCCACAGGCCGCGTTGGCGACCATCACCTGGACGCTGCAAAAGGCCGGTAATCCCACCCCGGATCAGAGGGACGCGTACAGCCGCATCACCGCGGCCATGAACGCCGCGGTGTCGCGCTACAACAACCTCAGCGACCTGGGCAAGAACATCACCGTGCAGTACGACCCGGGTGTTCCCACCGCCGACGGCAACATCAACGGGACGATCCGCTTCGGCAACCGCGCCTATATGACCGAGCGCACCGCACTGCACGAGATCGCGCACACGATAGGCGTCGGCACGAGCGGCCGCTGGGCCTCGCTCACCAGCGGCGGCACCTGGCGTGGCGCGGAGGCCACCAGGCTCGTCCGGAGTTACGACGGCGCCGGTGCCACGCTGTCCGCCGGGGGCGGCCACTTCTGGCCGTACGGCCTGAACTACGACAACGAGTTCTCCCAGACCGCCGCCGACCGGCACGTGAACATCGTCGCCGCGATGGTACGAGACGGCCTGTAGCGAACCCGGTGGCCCGTCATACGGTGTGGCCGTAGTCGGGCAGAACCAGGGCGGTGTTGGCCGCGCGGAACTCGGCGCCCGTCAGTTCGTCGGGGTTGAGCAGGGCCGCGTTGCGGGCGTCGAGCGCTTCCCGGGTGCCGGGGATCGTGATGGCGGCACCCGAGGTGGCCAGGGCCTGGTTCTGCTCGGCGAAGGGACGCATCGTCCGCTCGTAGGCGGCGAAGGCGGCCGCGTGATCGGCGTGGGTGGCCAGTTCCCCGGCCAGGATGTACGCACCGACGAGGGCGATGCTGGAGCCCTGCCCGGAGACGAACGAGGTGGCGTGGGCGGCGTCGCCGACGAGCGCGACGCGGCCGTGTGCCCAGGTGGGCATGTGGATCTGGCTGACGATGTCGAAGAACAGGTCGTCGGCCGTGCGCATGGCGGCCACCAGGCGTGGGATGTGCCAGGTGTGCTCGGGGAACCTGGAGGCGACGAGATCGCGCTGGGCCTCGGGGTTGCGGAAGGCCTCGAAGGGCGGTTCGTCCTGCCGGAAGACGAGGAACCCGTGCACCCGGTCGTCGGGTTCGTGGGCGTAGAGGACGGCCGCCCTGCCGGGGGTGTTCCAGGCGACCGCTTCGTGTGCGAGGCCGAAGTCGTTGGGGAGGGTGAAACCGGCGAAGGCGTGGCCGAGGTGGCGGTGGAACCGGTCCTCGGGGCCGAAGACCAGGCGGCGGGTGTTCGAGTGCAGCCCGTCCGCGCCGATGACCAGGTCGAACGTGCGGTGGGTGCCGCTGTCGAAGGTGACCTCGACGCGGTCGCCGCGGTCGTCCAGGGTGGCGATGGAGTCGTGGAACACGAACTCGACCCGGTCGCGGACCGGGGCGTAGAGGGCGTCGGCCAGGTCGCCGCGCGGCACTTCGAGGTCCAGGCCCTCCGCGCCGCCGGTGATGGCCTCGGGGCGGAGGGAGCCGATGAGGTGTCCGTCGGCGTCCACGAACGAGGCCTTGCGGGTGTCGACGTGGGCTTTCCGCAGCTGCGGGAGCAGCCCCATGCGGTCCGCGACGCCGCGGGCCGTGCCGCGGATGTCGATGGGATAGCCGCCGCCGCGGATCGCGGAGGCCTTCTCGACGACGGTGACCTCGAAGCCGTGGCGATCGAGCCAGTAGGCCAGGGACGGACCGGCGATGCTCGCGCCGGAGATGAGGATCGTGCGGTGCGTGGAAGGGGTCATGACCGCGATAATACATACCTAAGTTAGGTAATCAAATGGAGATGAGGCGAGATCCATGGCCGACATCGGCCAGGCCCGGATCGGGAGCGCTCAGCCCAGCAGGTCCAGGACGGGCGTGAGCCCCGCCGGACGCCGGCCGACCGGCAGGTGGTCGACGAAGTGCACCGGACAGCCCAGCGCCTCCGCGCCGCCGTCCGCGACGCGGTTGTCCCCGACCATCAGCACGTCGGAGGGGGACAGGCCGAGCGCGTCGCAGGCGGCCCGGAAGATGGCGGGGTCGGGCTTCTGCGTGCCCAGCTCGCAGGAGAGCACATAGGCGTCCACCAGCCCATCGAGGTCATGGGCCCGGAACACCGGCCGCAGGTCCCAGCCGATGTTGCTGACCACGGCCACCGGTATCCCCCGTCGGCGCAGTGCCCGCAGCGTTGCCCCCGTGTCCGGGTAGGGCCGCCAGGCGGCTGGCGCCTTGTGGCGGTCGTACAGCGCCTGGGTCAGCTCCGCCCGCGGCAGCCCGGCCTCTTCGATCAAGGTGCTGTAGGCCGCTCGATGCTGATCAGGGCTCAGATCCCGCTCGTGCCACAGCCCTTCGAGCCCCGGGGAAATGCGCTGGGGCGACGGCCCGCCCGGCAGTGCTCCGCACTCCGTCAGCCGCCGCACCCAGTCGGCGAACTCCGCGCCGTCCACCGGGACTTCAGCCTCCGCCAGGACCGCGCCGAGCCACTCCTCGACCGACTCGCAGCGCAGCAACGTTCCGGAGAAGTCAAACATCACTCCCTTGACCATGCCGTCATCGTAGGACGCCGCCGCTCACGGGGACGTGGCAATCCGTACGCGGTCGCTGTCGTTCTCGGACAGGAACGCGGCCAGGCCCTGGCCCTCCTCGGTGATGGCCGCGCGCTCGGCCCGGGAGAAGCCTCGCAGCGGGGTGACCTGGACGGTGGCCGCGTCGACCGTCCAGGTCGCGGCGACCCGGCCGTCCACCAGCACCACGCGGGCGCCCGCGACGGACAGGCCGCGGTGGACATCGTCGATGATCCGGCCGCGGTCGTGGTAGCCGAGGATCGCGTTGTCGAACGCGGGCAGGAACCGCACCGGGGCGGGTGTGCCGGGGTCGGGGCGCGGTGCGTCGGGCAGGTCGAGCAGTTCGCGGCCGCGCGCGTCGCGGAAGCTGACCAGCTCCCCGCGGAGGGCGGCCACCGCGGCGGGCAGTCCGGCGAGGCCGCACCAGGCCCGCAGGTCGGCCGAGGCGGCGGGGCCGAACGCGGCCAGGTAGCGGCGCACCAGGGCTTCGCCGACCGGGTCGGACCCCTCCGGGGCGGGCGGGGCGATCTCGCGGCCCAGCCAGCGGGTGAGCGGGGTGTAGCGCACCCCCGACCGCGCGCGCCACAGCCCGCGCGGCGGCAGTTGTACGACCGGGACGAGGGCGGCGATCGCCATCTCGCCCAGTGCCCTCGGGCTCGGCGCGGGCCAGCGGTCGGCGAGGATCCGCGCGACCTCGGGCATCGAGCGGGGCTCGCCGTCGGCCAGCACCGCGCCGGCCGCGGCGGCGAGTTCGGCGAGGTCCACCCCCTCCAGTTCGCGGCGGTAGGTGCCCAGCGCCTTCTGGCGCAGCATGGTGTCATGGCGTATCCGCCAGGCCAGGGTGTCGTCGGCGGTGAGGAGGTGCACGGTGCGGCGCATGAGGTGGGTGCGTACCACGTGCCGCCCGGTCAGCAGTCCGTCCAGGGCCGCCGGGTCGAACGCGCGCAGCCGCGACCACAGGCCGGTGAACGGTTCCTGCGGCTCCTGCGCCTGAAGACCGCCGAGGTGGGCGACGGCGTCGAGCACCGGTACGTCGGCGCGGTCGAGCAGCAGCTGCCGGGCCAGCGTGGCGCGGTTCAGCGCCCGGTCGTCGAGGACGGTCATCCTCATCGTCACACGTGTTCCCTTCGGGGCCTGCCGATTGCTGTCGGGTGCGGGACGACGATCGCAGGCGATGCGGTCAGGATGTGTCCGCATCCGGGACCCGCGTCGCCGTTCCCGCACCCGATGCGGGAACCGTGTTCCTCCGGCGCTAGGGGGTGTCTTGTCGATCAGGCCGGATCAGCGAGCGGCGTCAGGGGGCACCTCCCAGTGGTAGCTGGGGGCGCAGGGGGCACCTCCCAGCGGTAGCTGGGGGAGCGACGAGCGCGGGGCCGCGAGGTGCCGTGCCAGGCGTCGGGAGCCCGGCATGATCGGCAAGACACCCCCTACGGCAGCGCCGGGCCGCGGTACTCGCTCATCGCGTCGATGAGCCAGCGCGCCAGGTAGTCGGCGAACGAGGACCGCGGGAACAGCCGGTAGGTCGGGGCCTCGTCGATCTGCCAGAGCAGTACGGCGACGGGTCCCACCGTGGTCGAGACCGCCCGGCCGGGGCCGAAGGCCCGGGGGTGCAGATCCAGGGGGCAGCCCTTCTCCAGCACCTGCCGGGCGGCCGGGCCGCTCAGCTCCAGCGTGGTGCGGTTCGCCGAGACGTCCACCACCGACCCCGGGTCTCCGGCGAGCGCCTCCCGCAACTCGGCGGCCACGGACGTCCCGCCGACCGGGGTCACCACCAGCCACTCGTCGGGGCCGAGCCACAGGACCGTGTGGGGGCCGGATGCGGCGGTCTGACCGCACTGCCGCGGGAGCGGCGCGCCGAGGGTCTTCTCGATGCGATCGGCCGCTTCGGAGGCGGGGGCGACGCGCAGGTTCACCATGGTGATGAACGGCCACTCGGCGAGCCGGACACCCCGCTCGCCGGTGACGGCGGCGGCGCGCATCCGCGCCTCCAGATGGCCCAGGGGGCTGGTGCGCAGGGCCACCGGGCCCGCGCCCGCGTCGATCGTCGGCTCAGCCATCGCGCTTGGTCCCTTCGGGGTCGTACAGGACGGAGTCGGCCACCAGGACGGGCACCAGCTCCTCGCCCACCGGGGCGAGCAGGGTCTGTCCGATCCTCGCCCGCCCACCGGCGACGAGGGCGAGGGCGAAGGGGCGGCCGAGGGCCGGGCTGTGATAGCTGGAGGTGACGTGGCCCAGCATCGGCACCGGCCCGGCCCCGGGGGTGAGGGGCACGTCCGGGGCGACGAGCTGGGCGCCCTCGGGCAGCCGGGTCCTGCCGTCGCTCGGCAGCAGGCCGACCAGTTGCTTGCGGTCGGTGCGGGAGGTGTCCACGCGGGAGTAGGACCGCTTCCCGACGAAGTCCTTCTGCTTGGAGACCACCCAGGACATGCCCGCGTCCTGCGGGGTCACGGTGCCGTCGGTGTCCTGGCCGACGATGATGTAGCCCTTCTCGGCGCGCAGGACGTGCATCGTCTCGGTGCCGTACGGGGTGATGTCGTACGGTCGGCCGATCGCGTACACCTCCTCCCAGACCGCCAGGCCGTACCACGCGGGGACGTTGATTTCGTAGGCGAGTTCGCCGGAGAAGGAGATCCGGCAGATGCGGGCCGGGACGCCGGAGGCCAGGGTGGTCTCGCGGAAGGCCATGAAGGGGAACGCCTCGGCGGACAGGTCGACGTCGGGGGCGAGACCGGCGACGACCTCGCGGGACTGGGGTCCGACGACGGCGATCGTCGTCCACTGCTCGGTCACCGAGGTGCAGTGGACGTCGAGTTCGGGCCACTCGGTCTGGAGCCACTCCTCCAGCCAGTCCAGGACCCCGGCGGCGCCACCGGTCGTGGTGGTCATGAAGTAGCGGTTCTCGTCCAGGCGCAGGGTCACGCCGTCGTCGAAGATCATCCCGTCGGGCTTGCACATCACGCCGTAGCGGGCCATGCCGGGCTTCAGCTTCTTGAAGCCGTTGGTGTAGATCCGGCCCAGGAACTCGCCCGCGTCCGTGCCCCAGATCTCGATCTTGCCGAGGGTGGTGGCGTCCATGAACGCCACCCCCTCACGGGCCGCGCGGCACTCGCGGGCCACGGCGGTGTCCATGTCCTCACCGGGCCGGGGGTAGTACCAGGGGCGCTTCCACTGCCCGACGTCCTCGAACTCCGCGCCGTGCGCCACGTGCCAGCCGTGGATGGACGTGGTCCGCTCCGGGTCGAACAGCGCGCCGCGTTCGCGCCCGGCCAGGGCGGCGAAGGCCACCGGGGTGTACGGCGCCCGGTAGGAGGTGGTGCCGATGTCTCCGGGTGAGGCGTCCGCGCCGAGGGCCTGGGCGATCACGCCGATCGCGTTGACGCCGGACGTCTTGCCCTGGTCGTTCGCCGTGCCGAGCGAGGTGTAGCGCTTGACGTGCTCGACACCGCGCATTCCGGCGCCCACCGACCGCCAGACGTCGGCGACCGACACATCGCGCTGGAAGTCGACGAAGTGGGTGTCCCAGCTGCCCGGTTCGCCCTCGGCCGCGGGGACCAGCCACAGGGCGCGCACCGGGCCGCCTTCGGACCGCGCCTCGTCGGACGGGGGCACGGGCACCGGGAACCCGGCGTCCGTCGCGGCCCGCGCACCGGCCCGCGCCCCCTCGGCCAGACAGCCGTCGAGGCCGTACGTCCCGCGGGCCGCGCCGACGACCTGCTGGTCGCGTACGGTGCCGTCGGGCACGAAGGCGGCCAGGTCCTCGTCCCAGCGCAACCGGCCCTGGCGCTGGCTGTGCAGGTGCACCACCGGGCTCCAGCCGCCCGAGACGGCCAGCAGGTCGCAGTCGAACGACTCGGGGGCGCCGGTGAGTTGGCCCTCGGCGTCGAGGGCCCGGACGGTGACACCGGTGATGCGGCTCGCCCCCGCGGTGGCGGCCACCGCGCTGCCCGTCAGCACCCGCACCCCGGTCGCCACGGCCACTTCGGCGGCCCGGTGGGACAGCTCGGGGCGCGCGTCCACGACGGCGGCGATGTCGATCCCGGCGGCGTGCAGATCGGCGACCGTGTCATAGGCGCTGTCGTTGGTGGTGCTCACCACGGCCCGCGAGCCCGGGGCCACGGCGTACCGGTTGAGGTACGAGCGCACGGCGGCGGCGAGCATCACCCCGGGGCGGTCGTTGCCCGCGAAGACCAGCGGACGCTCGTGGGCGCCGGTCGCCAGGACCACCCGGCGGGCCCGTATGTGCCACACTCGCTGGCGCGAGACGCCTGTCGACGGCTCGGGGGCGTCGGCGCCGAGGTGGTCGGTGCGCCGCTGGACGGCCAGCACGTAGTTGTCGTCGTACGAGCCGAACGCCGTGGTGCGCGGCAGGACGACGACCTCGGGTGCGGCGTCGAGGGCCGCGCGGACCTCGGCGGCCCAGGCGGGGGCGCTCTGCCCGCCGACCGTCTCGGTGCGCCCGGAGAGCAGCGCGCCGCCCGGCTCGGACTGCTCGTCGAGGAGGATCACCCGGGCGCCGGAGCCCGCGGCGGCGGTGGCGGCGGCGAGCCCGGCCGGTCCGGCGCCGACGACCAGCACATCGGTGTGGAGGAACTTCTTGTCGTAGACCGCGGGGTCGGGGGCCGGGTCGAGGCGGCCCATCCCGGACAGCGTGGTGGCGGACAGGCCGTCGTACAGCTCCGCCGTCGTCGCGGGCAGCATGCCCTCCGAGCACGGGCCGTCGATCTGCACCAGGGCGTTGGGCTCCTCGGGGCCCGCGGCGACGATGCCGCGCGGACGGCCGCGGTAGATCGACGGGGCGACCTCCACGAGCCCGTTCGCCAGCATCGCCGAGGCGACGGTGTCCCCGGGGTGCCCGGTCAGCTCACGGCCGTCGACGGTGAAACGCAGCACGGAGCCGCGGTCGATACGGCCCCCGCCCGGGAGCCGGAATGGCTGGTCGGTCATCGGTTCCCTCCGGCCTGGGGCAGTGCGGGGCGGGGCTCGTCGAGCCGGTAGGCGGCCAGCACCTCGTACGTCGTGGTGTCGCGCAGGACGTTGAACCAGCGGCGGCACCCGGTGCCGTGCATCCACCGCTCGGCGAAGGGCCCCTTGGGGTTGTCGCGGTAGAAGACGTACGCGGCCCATTCCTCGTCGGTGAGGTCCGCGGTGTTTCCGGGATAGGGGACGTGGGCCTGTCCCCCGTAGTGGTACTCGGCCTCGTCGCGAGGACCGCACCATGGGCAGGTGATCAGCAGCACGGTGTTCTCCTCAGTGGGCCACGGCCGCGGCGCCGTGTTCGTCGATCAGTGCGCCCGTCGTGAAGCGTTCGAGGGCGAAGGGGGTGTTCAGCGGGTGGGGCTCGCCGGTGGCGATGGTGTGGGCGAAGGTCCATCCGGCGGCCGGGGTGGCCTTGAAGCCCCCGGTGCCCCAGCCGCAGTTGACGTAGAGGTTCTCGACGGGGGTGGCGCCGATGATCGGGGAGGCGTCCGGGGTGACGTCGACGATGCCGCCCCAGGTGCGCAGCACGTGCGCACGGGCGAAGACGGGGAACAGCTCGACAGCGGCGGCCATCTGATGCTCGATCACATGGAACGAGCCGCGCTGCCCGTAGCCGTTGTACGCGTCGACGCCCGCGCCCATCACCAGCTCGCCCTTGTGCGCCTGGGACACGTAGACGTGCACATGGTTGGACATCACCACGGTGGGGTGCACCGGCTCGTGCAGTTCGGACACCAGCGCCTGGAGCGGGTGTGACTGCACCGGCAGCCGGAAACCGGCCATCTCGGCCAGGACGCTGCTGTGTCCGGCGGCCGCGAGGCCGACCCGGCCCGCGAGGATGCGCCCGCGGTTGGTCTCCACGCCCACGACCCGGTCGCCGTCCTTGACGAAGCCGGTGACCTCGCACCCCTGGATCAGGTCCACGCCCAGCTCGTCCGCCCGCCGGGCCAGCGCCCAGGCGACGTGGTCGTGCTTGGCGATACCGGCCCGCGGCTGGAAGGTGGCGCCGAGGACCGGATACCGGGTGTCGGGCGAGACGTTGAGGATGGGGCAGACCTCGGCGACCTCGTCCGGGGTGAGCCACTGGGCGTCGACGCCGTTGAGGCGGTTGGCGCCCACGCGGCGCACCCCTTCGCGGACGTCCTGGAGGGTGTGCGCGAGGTTGAGGACGCCGCGCTGGCTGAACAGGAAGTCGTACTCCAGCTCCTCCGGGAGCCGCTCCCACAGGCCCAGCGCGTGCTCGTACATCGCCGCGCTCTCGTCCAGCAGGTAGTTGGAGCGGATGATCGTGGTGTTGCGGGCCATGTTGCCGCCGGCCAGCCAGCCCTTCTCCAGGACGGCCACGTTGGTGATGCCGTGGTTCTTGGCGAGGTAGTAGGCGGTGGCCAGGCCGTGGCCTCCCGCGCCGACGATGACGACGTCGTAGGAGGAGCGCGGCTCCGGGTTGCGCCAGAGGAAGTCCGGGTGCTCCGGCAGCGGCTGGGTGGTCATGCCGCGTCTCCGTTCAGGTGGGGATGTTCAGGTGGGGGTAGAGGGGGAACGCGGCGGCGAGCTTCTCGACCCGGTCGCGCAGCAGGCCCGCCTGCTCGTCGCCGAACTTCTCGTCCTTCAGGGCCTGGGCGATGATGTCGGCCACCTCGCGGAACTCCGTCTCGCCGAAGCCCCGGGCGGCCAGGGCCGGGGTGCCGATGCGCAGCCCCGAGGAGACCATCGGGGGGCGCGGGTCGAACGGCACCGCGTTGCGATTGACGGTGATGCCGATGCGGTGCAGCCGGTCCTCGGCCTGCTGTCCGTCGAGCGCGGAGGCGCGCAGGTCGACGAGGATCAGATGGACTTCGGTGCCGCCGGTCAGCACCGTGATCCCGGCCTCGGCCACGTCGTCGGACAGCAGCCGCCCGGCGAGGATGCGGGCACCGGCCAGGGTGCGCTGCTGGCGCTCGGCGAACTCCTCGCTCGCCGCCACCTTGAAGGCCACCGCCTTCGCGGCGACGACGTGCTCCAGCGGGCCGCCCTGCTGGCCCGGGAAGACCGCGGAGTTGATCTTCTTGGCCAGGTCGGCGCGGCTGAGGATCACCCCACCCCGCGGGCCGCCGAGGGTCTTGTGGGTGGTGGTCGTCACGACGTCGGCGTACGGCACCGGGCTCGGGTGGAGGCCCGCGGCCACCAGCCCGGCGAAGTGCGCCATGTCCACCATCAGATACGCGCCCACCGCGTCGGCGATGCGCCGGAACGCGGCGAAGTCCAGTCGGCGGGGATAGGCCGACCAGCCGGCGACGATCATCTTGGGCCGGTGCGCGAGGGCGAGCTGCTCGACCTCGTCCATGTCGATGCGCATGTCGGACTCGCGCACGTGGTACGGCACGACGTTGTACAGCTTGCCGGAGTAGTTGATGCGCATGCCGTGGGTGAGATGGCCGCCGTGTGCCAGGTCGAGGCCGAGGATCGTGTCACCGGGATCCAGCAGCGCGAACATCGCGGCCGCGTTGGCCTGGGCGCCGGAGTGCGGCTGCACGTTGGCGGCCTCCGCGCCGAAGAGCTGCTTCACCCGGGCGATGGCCAGCTGCTCGACGACGTCGATGTGCTCGCAGCCGCCGTAGTAGCGGCGGCCCGGGTAGCCCTCCGCGTACTTGTTGGTCAGGACCGAGCCCTGGGCCTCCATGACCGCGGCCGGAGCGAAGTTCTCCGAGGCGATCATCTCGAGGGTGGACTGCTGACGGTGCAGCTCGGCGTCCACCGCGGTGGCGATATCCGGGTCGAGTGTGCTGAGCGGAAGGGTGAGGTGGGAGGTGACCGTGGTGATCGACGGGTTGGTTGCCATCTGTGCACCATCCTGAGAGCCAACTAATGGGCAACTGATATATCAGCCTCTGCGGTAAGGTATGGGAGCTCGACGGGAGAGGTCAAGGGGGTTTCATGCAGCACGTGGCGATCGAGCCGAGGGGCGAGGAGCTGTCCCTCGCCGAGCGCGCCTACCGCGCCATCCGCGACCGGCTCGTCATGCTCGAGATCCGCCCGGGCGCGCCGATCAACGAGGACCAGCTGGCACAGTCCCTCGGGGTCGGCCGGACACCGGTGCGCGAGGCGCTCAAGCGGCTCCAGTACGAGCGCCTGATCACGACCTACCCCCGCCGCGGCACCTTCGCCACCGACGTCAACATCACCGACCTGGCGCACATCTCCGAGGTGCGCCAGGAGCTGGAGCCGCTGGCCGCCGCCCAGGCCGCGCGGCGCGCCACGGCCGCGGACCGCGCGGTCCTGGCGGGCGCGCTACGGGAGCTGGGGAGCGTGGATTCCCGTCGGCCCGGCGCCGATGAGCTGATGCGCCTGGACCTCCAGGTCCACCGCGCCATCTACGCCGCCACTCACAACCCGTACCTGGAGGACACCCTCGTCCGCCACGACAACCTGGCCACGCGCATCTGGTGCCTGTTCATCGACCGGCTGTCGGACATGGCGGGCCACGTCGAAGAGCACGGACCGCTGCTCGAGGCGATCGTCGCCGGTGACGCCGAGAAGGCGGCCCAGCTCGCCCGCGACCATGTCGAGGGCTTCGAGCGGGCCATTCGCGCCGCGATCTGAGGCGCCGTAAGGCCTGGGCTGAAGCGGCGTAACGCGCCGTCCGCGTCAGTGCGCGGCGTCCCTCGGACCGTCACGGCAGCCGGGGCCTGCCCGCCAGGGTGGTCCACAGCTGCGGGGGCGGCGTCGTCCCCGGGGCGCTGGGCGATCATGAAGCGGACGCAGCGTTCGATCTTGACCCGCCACAGGCGGGCGGCCTCGTTCCCGTCGGCCTTGCGCAACGCCTCGTAGACGGCGGTGTCTTCGTCGCTGATGGCGTCCCACGCCTGGCTGTAGTCCATGTCCAGCACCGTGACGAACATGCGCAGCCGGGCCGTGAGGCGTTCGAAGGTGTGCGCCGCCTGCGGGAGGTCAGGGGTGCGGGCGAGGGCGTCCTGATACCGCAAGTCCACCTCGCGCATGCGGGCGTGGTCGTTGTCGCGGGCGGCGTCGCGCACCTCCGCCAGGGCCGCTGAGGCCGGGGCGAGCTGGTCGCGCCCGAGCATGGCGACGCGCCGGATGAGCAGCGCGCCCAGGCTGGCGCGCAGGGCGTAGAGGTCGAGGACGTCCTTCGGCGTGACGGTGGGGACGGCGGTCGCACCGCCCGGGAGCAGATCGAGCATGCCCTACTCGGCCAGCGCCCGGAGCCCCGCGCGGACGACCCGGCGCGAGAGGCCGAGGCGGGCCGCGAGCGGCGCCCCGCAGTGGTCGAAGTGGAGGTGGCAGTTCACCACGAGCGTGACGTCGGCGAGGGCGGCACCGGCCGCCGCCGGCGCGGCCGGGAGAGCGCGGCGGTGGGGCCGGTAGTGGGCGTCGGTTTCGGGGCTGCCGGTGCCGATGCCCGTGTCGAAGAGGAGCAGCCCCCGCTCGTGCCGCACCAGATAGCCGAGCACCGGCTCGACCCGCGGGTGCGGGCCGCCCGTCTCCGACGAGGGGCGGATGAGGCAGCCGAGGTCGAGCCGGCGGATCCCGATGTCGTGGGCCACGGCCCCAGCCTGGCAGGCCGCGCCCGGGGCCGCGCCCGCCTCTGCTGTCGGCAGAGACCGGCGCCCACCAGGGACTCCAGCGAAATTCCTGTGGGTGCAGGTATCCCGAGAGGTGGTCATCGGTCTGGAACTGCCACACCGACCGCAGCACTCCGGGAAGGAGTCCGGCATGATGCGCCGCCTCACCACCACGGCAGGGATTCTGGCCGCCGCAGGAGCCCTCGTCCTCGGCATGGCTCCATCGGCCTCCGCCGCTCACGGCGACCTCTTCAACAGCACCTGGCGCGTCGTCAATCCCAGCGGCTGCATTTCCGTACAGCTGGAGGACAACAGGTTCCACGTGTACAACCTCACCAACGAATACGCCCTCGCCTACATGAACAACGACTGCACCGGGCCGGTCATCGATGTGATCCCGCCCGACGGCGAGTCCGACGGAGGCGAGATCGCCGTTCTGGGCCGGGCCGTCTGGATCCGCTGACGCTGGACGGACGACGGAGTGGACGGCGCGGGCTTGCGCGCCGTCCACGTGGTGTGCGGTTACGCGACCGCGGCGATGACCGTCAGGAGCGTTTGTCGATGGTGATGAACGGGTCCCATTGGAAGTACCCCACCGGCTTCAGGTCGCTGTCCAGGACCTGGAAGTAGAAGCGGTACGTGACCCGGCCGATCTTGCGGACGTCCGCCTCCCAGTAGTGGTCCTCGTAGTCCTGCGTGACGAAGTCCGGCCTGCCGTCGGACCCCTCCTTCGGCATCGGATAGGTGCCGTCGCCCACCACGATCCGCGGGGTGCTGATCAGTGGATCGCCGCTCACGTACCGGTACAGCAGGGCGCTGTACTCGCTGTTGAGCGACAGCGTCGTCTCGCGCCACCGGATGATGTCCCGGGGGTTGGCACGGAAGTTCAGCTCGGCTCCCGACGTGCCGACGACGCGGTCGTGGCGCGTCGTCATGTAGATCAGGTCGTGGTCGACCTGGGTCGGCGCGTCGGGGTTCCTCGACGCACCGGGGTAGCGCTTGGCGATCGAGAAAGCGTCGAACGCGATCATCACGTTGATGAACTCGGACATGTTCCTAACCCCTTTTCTGTTGCACCTTGTACGCCATGGCCCGCGGGTAGTCGTGCCGGTGCAGGCGGACGCGGACCAGTAGCGGCCCGGCGTTGAGCGGGTCGGTGGGATCGGCGAGGCGGGCCAGCAGGTCGTCCAGCTCGGAGGTGTGCGCGATGCTGATCCCGTTCGCCGGGGTGTCCTTGCCGGAGAACACCTCGGCGAGGCGGTCGTAGTGCCACGGGTGGAGGACGTTGTAGAAGTCCGCCTCCTCCGCCTCGCCCGTGCCGTCGCGGGAGTACCGGTCGGCGTAGTAGGACGGGTGCACCAGCATCTGCTCGATGCCGTAGAAGTGCCCGTTGTCCATGACGAACACCACCGACCGCAGCCCGAGCCGGGTGTGGGTGGAGATCTCCTGGCAGGTCTCCTGGAAGGCGCCGTCGCCGACGAACACCATCGGGCGGGCGTGATGGCGCCCGGGGGCGAGCGCGGCGCCCGTGGCCGCGCCGACGGACCAGCCGATGGACAGCCAGCTGATCTGCGACAGGAACCCGCCCGCGGGCACGGTGACCTGCCGGTAGACGTCCAGGTTGCTCTCCCGGCGGGGGCTCATGTGGGAGGTGAGCAGGCCGAGGGCGCGGTAGTTCTGCCACTGCTCGTAGGGCGGGCAGGCGTTGATGGCGACGAGCGGGACGTGTTCGACGTAGGCGCCGCCGCAGGCGTTGAGCAGGTTGAACGCGCCGACGCTGTAGGTGACCGCGGCCGCGCCGATGCCGTGGACGCGGGCGTAGGCGTCGGCGGCCTGGCCCGCGCCGCCCTCGGTGGGGGTGCCGACCCACTCGACGTCGCCCTCGTCCCGCAGGGTGGTGAGGAACGGGCCCAGGTGGTTGCCGGGGACGCCGAACAGGTGCGTGATGCCCAACTCGGCCAGACGGCAGGCCAGATGGCGGGCGACCGTGTACTCGGGGAAGACCGCGGTCATGAACGGCCCTCCCGGTGTGCGCCCGGGGTGGTGACCGACGGGGCCTGGTGGACGGCGGTGGCGGCGCGGACGGCGCTCTCCAGGGCGCCCTCGATCCAGGCGTGCTTGAGCGAGGTGTGTTCCCCGGCGAAGTGGACGGGGCCTTCGGGACGGGACACGTCCAGGTGGAAGCTGGTCATCTGGTGCGGGGTGTAGATGGCGGCCTCGCCGAAGGCGTACGGGTCGCGGGCCCAGCTCTTGGTGGCGCCTCGGCCGGTGAAGAACACCTCGATGCGGCGGCCGTGCAGGGCCTGGAGGTTGCGCAGGGCGTAGACGTAGCGCTCGTCGTTGCGCATGGAGTCCCAGCGCGCGGCGTCGTCGGACCAGGAGTACGAGGCGAGCACCACGCCGCCGGTGCTGCCCTCCACCCGGTGCGACGGGTAGTACATGAACCGGTTGGGGTTGTCGGTGGCGGAGCCCCCTCCGAAGCAGTGGGAGGCGGGGCGGACGGCGGGGCCGCGCAACGGCATGGTGCTGTTGAGCTGCCGCATGTCCTCGGTGACGCTGTTGTCCTTGACCGCGGCACCGAGCAGCCCGGCGCCCGCCTCGGCGACGAACGCGGGGACGGGCGCGGTGTCCTGCTCGCCGCCCTGCTGGTAGTGCTCGTAGAGGCCCGGGCCGATGCTCTCCAGTTCGTTGCGCCAGTCGTCCTCGGTGAACTCCCACCACCGGTGGCTGAACTCCAGCAGCACCTTGGTGGCCTGGTCGTAGTGGGTCTCGATGATGGCGCGGCGCTTCTTGTACGACATCGAGGGGACGATCTCCACGAAGCGCAGCGCGGAGAACGGGATGGTGACGATCGCCAGGTCCGCCGTCCACAGCCGCGGCGCGGCCTGCGGGTCGTTCTCGGGGACGGTCTGCACGGCCACGCCCCACCCGTCGGGCCCGACGGCACCGGTGCCCTCGGGGTCGGCATCGCGGCTGGGGTCGTGGTATTCGAGGCGGATCATGCGGTGGCCGGGCTTCACCTCGTCGCGCAGGCCCTGGTGGAGGGCGTGCGGCAGGCGCCAACTGCCGCCGGGCACCTCCCAGTAGCGGACGCCCGGGTTGATGTCGCTGCGGCTCAGGAAGCTGTGGAAGAAGGAGAGGTGCAGCCGCGAGGACATGTTCTCCAGGGTTCCGACGGCCTCGATCGCCTCATCGCTGAGCCCGCCGCACTCGCGCAGGAAGCCGCCCATGGAGTAGCCGTCGAAGTCGCGGATGACCCGGGCCCAGCCCTCGACCCACGCGTCGAACGGCTTGTTGACGCGCTGCCCGTCGACGACGTCGGAGTAGTAGTCGCGCACGTACTCCAGCGCGTCGTCGACCATCTTGATGACGGGGGCGCGGACCTCGTCGTCGGTGAGGTGGAAGCCCTCGTTGATCCGCTCGGGGGCGGCGCCGTAGTCGGCCCGCCGCACCTGGGTGCGGTTGGCGCGGATCCAGGAGTTGCCGCGCTTGTCGGGTTCCCGGAAGCCGGGGCTGTCCTCGCCGTGGGTCCAGGTGCGGCCGGTGAAGGACGTGTACGTCACCGGCGGGACGGCGACCTCGGGGCCGCTGCCGGTGGCGGGGTCGATGTCCACGTTGTAGAACTGGCGGCGGCCGAGCCCGAGCTTGTCGACGAGGGCGAGGACGAGCGGATGGAAGTCGGGCAGCCGCATGGCCCCGGCCTCGGCGTACTGGGCGGAGTCGTCGAAGGGCTGGTGGTGCTTGGTGGCGCGGAAGGTCTTGATGCGTCCGCCGACCCGGCTGGCGTTGGCCTCCAGGATGGTGACGTCGTGACCGGCGTCCTTGAGCAGCCGGCCGGCGACGAGACCGGTGATACCGGCGCCGACGATGAGGATCTTCTTGCGCGGATGCGGGGTGGGGCCGAGGTCGCCCGTGTCGATCAGAGTCTGGAGATAACCGAGCTTGAGGTCCTTGTCGTCCGGTCCGATGAGGAGGAGCTCGCGAGCGAGCCTGAGACACGTCTGCCAGCGCGCACGGGTGGCGGAGTTGCCGCGTGGAGTGTCCGTCATAGCCCGCGATCCTAGATATGAAGAAACGATTATCCACTTATCCAGGAAGGTAATGCGTGAGCAAAGTCCTAAAAAGGCCGAACAACCACATGACGGAATGTCAACTTGCCGACAATTTCCCGTGAGAGGCCAGAACTCACGCCCGGGACGGAAGGGAAAAGAGAGAGGGACCGAGGGCGCCGCAGGTGAGTGCACGGGGCGATCCATCGAACTGACCAGCGAATATGTGCGGTCAGATATCGTTGGGCAGAGCTTAATTCGAACGCGGGAACACCCTCGCGCTGACGCATTCTATGGCCAACGCTTTTCGGGTTACCCGCGCCCGGATTCATAAACCCGGTTCGGTCCCGCACCGGCGGCGCCCCCAAGGTCAGTTGTCGCGCAGTACCGTCGTGGTCTTGTTCCCCGCGTAGTCCTCCAGGACCGCGACCACCTTGCTGGTGGCGCTGGACATGGTGACCGTCGTCGCCGAACGGGTGGTGCGGCCGCGGACGATGTACGGCTTGTTGCCCGATCCATAGATCGTGGCGAACGACTTCGGCCGGCCGTTCTCCAGGATCGTCAGCGTGTGCCAGTCGCCAAGAGTGGGGCGGGAGAAGGCGAAGGTGTTTCCCGTGATCTTCACGGCGGACCGGGGATAGGGGCTGATCTCGGCGTCGGCAAACGTGCCGCGCACACCGGTGGCCGTGCCGTCGGCGGTCTTCACGGTGAGGAGGTACTCATCTCCGCTCACGGGCACGCCGGTCAGGGTCGCGCCCGACTGGTTGCCCGGCACCGTGACCTCCTTGGTGAAGGGCTTGGCGGTGTCGAGGCCGCGGACGGCCACGGTGACGGGCTGACCGGTCTGCTTCGGGGACCATGCCGCCTTCAGGGTGCCGTCGGGTGCCGCCTTGGCGGTCACGTCGGCCGGGGCCGTGGACAGGTCGAACGACACGGTCGCGGGCTTGCTCCGGGTGCCGTCGGGGCCGACCGCGACGAGCTTGAGCTGCCCCGAGGTGGCGGTGAATCGCTTGACGTAGTAGACCTCGCCGTAGATGCCGCCGAGGTAGGTGTCGTCGAGGTGGACGTCCAAGCGGCGGACCGTGTCGTAGTCGCTGCGCTGCCAGGACAGGAACAGCTCGTCGCTTCCGGGCAGCAGCTGGTCGATGCGCAGCTTCTTCGGTGCCGCCGGGGTGCGGTCGACGCCGTCGTGCAGTGCCAGGGCGCCCAGGTTGACCTGGTAGTCCTCGATCGGCTGCGCGCCCGCGGCGAGGACGAGGCCGAGGGAGGCGATGCGCTCCCCGGCGTACTTCGACAGATCGGCGGAGACGGTGGTCCAGCCGGTGGTGTGCTTGCCGGAGCCGGACAGCGGCACCTGGACCACCTTGCCCGGGTCGGAGGCGAGCACCAGCGCGAGCCGCAGTTGGGAGTCGTCGTCCGCCGAGGGCTTGGTGTAGGTCAGGTCGAGCGTCGAGGCCTTGTCATCGCCCATGAGGTGCTGGGCAGCCCGGGCTACTACAGCGACAAACCCGACGACGCGCTGATGGCCTTCCCCCGGATCTGCGCGCACTACTTCGCCCACCACGCCTGGCTGGAGGACGGGCAATTGCTGCGGGAGGCACACCGGCTGGCGGGGATCCCCGGGGTGCTGATCCACGGGCGGCTCGACCTGGGCAGCCCGCTGAAGACCGCGTGGGAGTTGTCCAAGGCATGGCCGGACGCGGAGCTGAAGGTGATCGACGAATCGGGGCACGCGGGCAGTCCCGCGATGCGCGACGCGATCCTGGAAGCGATCGCCCGATTCGGAAGGGAGACCGCGTAGCGGGGCCCGTGCCGACAGCCGCCGTCAGGCGGACGGCAGCGCGGCGGCGGCCGCCCCGGCGAGATCGGTGGCCATCTCGCAGGGCCGGTCCTTGCGGCCCGCCCCCTTGACGACCAGGGCCACCCGCTCGGTCCCCTCCTTCCGGTCCACGCCGGTGTACTCGCGATGGACCACCTCGACGCGGCAGCTCCTCGGGCCCTCGTCCTCCGGCAGCACGATGGCCTGGTGATCGCTGAGCCGCGTCGACCGGGCGTTCTCGTCGTCGGGCAGGCTGCCCTGGTCGAAGCGCAGGTCCACCTCGTACTCGCTGGTCGTGCTCTTCCACTGGCAGTCCCAGCGGCCGAACCCGACGTCCGGGTCCCGGGCGTCGATGCCGGGCACCTCTTCCAGCGCCTTGCTGTCGAGCAACGTACAGGCGTCCTTGTGCGCCAGCGAACCGGCCGGGAAGTCCGGGGAACGCCGGGGGATCGCCCCGCGGTTGAGCACCTTGACCGCGCGTCCCGTGGCGGTGTCGGCGGTGTCGCACAGCGGCTCCTTGACCTCATCGGGGCGTCTCGCGGCCGCGGTGACCCGGAGGCTGTTCTCGCGGGCGCCGGTCACCGCCACGGCCCGCTCGCACTCGTCGCGCTCGGCGGCACGCTCCACGACGGTGACCCTGCCGGTGGTCCTCCTCGCCACGCCCTCCGGCAGCGGATCGGCGTCGAGCTCCACCCTGACGTCCACGACCTCCTCGCCGCGCTGCTTCAGGAGGACGTCGCACCGGTTGAAGTTGCCGTAGTCGGCGTCCAGCTCGGCTTGCTCATACCGGTGGAACACGTCGGCGTTCAGCAAGGCACAGGGGTTGGCCGTACGGGGGTCGCCGATGAAGTCCGCGCTGGTCAGCTTGGCGGGTTCGGCGGAGGGAGCGGCGTTGTCCGTCCCGGAATCACCGTCCAGGCTCATCACGACGAACGGCACGGCGATGGCCAGCGCGGTGACGGCGGCGGCACCGGCCGTCAGCAGCGGGCGGCGTCGGACGAGGTTCGTCGGCAGGCGCGGCCGTCGCCCTCCCGCGGCGTCCTCGCGGTACGCCACGGTGGCCGTATAGGGCGTGGTCGACGCGGCCTCGGGCAGCGTCGGGAACTGCTCGGGCGGGCCCGCGATGTCCGCGAGGACGCCGAGCGCCTCGGCGGCCGTGGGCCGGGCCCCGGGGTCATGCTGGAGCATCGCGGTGAGCACTCCCCTGAGCGGCCCGACCCGGGGGCTGATGGCCTCCAGCCGGACCATGCGCCCGGCGCCGCGCAGCGGTGGAGTCCCCGTCACCAGGCAGTACAGGGTGGCGCCGAGGGAGAACACGTCGGACGCGCGCTCGGGTGCGCCCCGGAACGCCTCCGGAGCGGCGTAGAACGGGGTGAGGCTGACCGGCCCGTTGGGTGTGATCGTCTCACTGCCGTCCACCCGGTACGCGGCGCCGAAGTCGGCCAGTTTGGCGACCTTCTCGTGGGTGACCACGATGTTGCCGGGCTTGACGTCGCAGTGCACGATGCCCTTGGCGTGCAGGGCCGCCAGCGCGCTCGCGATCTGCGCGCCGACGTGGGCCGCGAGTGCCGGCGCCAGCTTCACCGGGACGTCCAGGCTCCCGCCGGTCACATGTTCCATCACCAGCCAGAACGTGGACCTCTTGCCCTTGCCCGCGCGGACGGCGTCGTAGAGGGTGACGACATTCGGGTGGCTGAACTTGGCCAGGGCACGCGCTTCGGCCAGCAACTCGTCGAAATCGGCCTGGCTGTTGTCCTCGAGCAGGGCGCGTTTGAGGACGACGGGTCGGCCCAGCTCCGTGTCGACGGCGAACCAGACCGCGCCTCGCCCTCCCTCGACGGGCCCCCTCGTGAGCCGGTATTTGCCCACCCTCTCCCCCCGCCGCACGACGAACTCCCCTCTCGCGAAACCAGAATCCCCGCTGCCACCAGGCACGTAGTCCGAACTTAGCGCCCTCGGGGGCGGACCCGCACCGGTTGTGCCGCCATTGAGGTCGGTTCCGGGCGCGGGGCGTGCCCGCGGCGGGCCCGATCTGGCCGGTTGAGAAGAGAATTCACGCGCCACTGCGGAAATTTTCACGTTTGTGAGGGTTGTGGCCGCCCGGAAGCGCATGCGGAGGTGCCGGGCTCGCCCGCGACGGGGAGGCCCGGCACAGCGTGCCGCTCAGGTGTGGGTGACCTTGAGACCGGATATGCGGACCTCGCCATGGTTGTCGCCGTCACACGGGTCCGAGTTCTCGCAGTTGGCCTGCGTGTAGGCCCCTGCCTTGAAGTAGTTGGTGTCGCCGTCGTCGGAGATCGTGGTCTCGCGCTCGCCGTTGTAATAGACGTCGATCTTCCCGTTCCGCGCCACGAATTTGGCCTCGAACTCGGTGCCCAGCTCGTAGTCGTCGGTGACGAGGTGGTGGTGGGAGTCGTCGCCCTTGGTGATGTAGAGCTTGCTGCCTTCGAGGCGGAAGACCGTGACGTCGTCGTCCCCGCCGTGGATCTGGGCCCCGACGAGATGCGGCTTGTCGTTGGGGAGCGCCATGAACGCCTCGTCGACCACCAGGGTGTGGGTGCCCTCGGTGGTCGACCAGCCCGCCTCTTCCTTCCCGCCATCGGTCATCTCCCGCAGCTCGGCGCGCGGGTAGCTGGAGCCCCCGGTCGTCACGCCGTCGACGGCGGACCGGAACCGGACCGCGTCGCAGTCCCCGGTGACCCGGAACCAGGGCGTGGCGGAGAAGGTGGCGAGATCGGGCTGGGTGATCTCGGTCGGGTCCTCGTCCTCGCCGGTGGGCAGGGTCAGCTTCCAGTTGGTCAGGTCGAGGACGTCGGCGGGGTACGGGCACCGGGCGGCCGTGGCGTCATGAGGGTCGGCGTCGGCCTGCGCCGGAATCGCGAGGGCGGCCGCCGAGGCGACCGCGGTGATGCCCGCGAGAGCGACGATGCGCATGCGCGTCATGGGAATGTTCCTTCCTGTGTCAGCCGCCATCGTTCGCCGACACGTTCGGGACGGGTCCCGAGGAAGGGCACGGGGCGATCACGCGGGATCGGGCCAGGGGGCGTCGTCCTCGATCAGGTCCAGGTCCGGGGGAACGAGCGTCGTGGACTCCACCAATCCCTTGAGCAGGTTGTGCAGCAGACCATTGTCCGCTGGGCGCCCCTGCGACTTGTCGTGCATCAGCGGGTACTTGAAGCCGGTTTGGTGCAGGCGGCGGCGTACGGCCTCGATCCGGTACTCGATCTTGCGCTCGTTCCAGCCCGTGTCCGGGCGGAGGTAGCCGAGTTGCCGCGCCGCCATGGCGTAGCTCATGGGGCGCGGATCCTCCTCGTACAGCAGGTACCGCTGGCCGAGGACGACCAGCAGCAGCCGTTCGTCGTCGTCGAGCGGCCAGATCTCCGGCCGCAGGGTCTCGGCGCGCCGCCGCGAGACCGGCCCTTGGTCGTCGTGGCCCGCCACGTACAGCTCGACCAGGTGTTCCCGGTAGCCGGAGCCCTTGACGAACAGCGGGGTGTAGCCGGTGTCGAGCGGGATCGGCTCGGTGCTGAGATGCATCATCCGGCCGCGGGGCAGCCGGACGAGCTGCCGCCCGGTGTTCCGCAGCCACCACTGCCCCTGGCGGTAGGTCAGCTCGCCATGGCGTCGGCTCACCCGGAGGTCGTCCACGCCGACCCCCAGGTCCACGTCCGGCTTCTGACCGCGCCCGAAACAGACCGTCCGACCCGGCTGGGGCAGTGCGCTGAGGTCACCGGTCAGGGTGCGGGCATGCAGGCTGCCGGGCGTGGTGGGCGCGACGCCGCGCGCGAGGCTGGCGGAGAGGGGCATCGGGTGTCTCCTCGGTTCGGGGGATGCGCGGCACGTGCGCGGTCACACGCGCCCAGGGTCCGCTCCCTGCTCCGGGACCCGTCCCCACAGCACATCCCCTCACAGCGTACGAGCCAACTGGCGTGTGACGGGACGGGTCCCGAAGCCGCGGACGGACGATCCCGTCAGGACCCCGGCACGGCCGACCCCCGGCCACCGGACCAGCGGACCCGCGAACAGGGAGGACACGATGACCAGTTCACCGGACGAGGACCACCGGCCGGAAGCAGCCCCGGCCCGGCGGCCGTCCCAGGTCACCGCGGCCGCCTCGCTGCTCATCCTCTCGGCGTTTCTCGGCACCACCATCGCCGTGAACGACCCGGCGATGACGCAGTCCGTGTACCTGCTGCTCTTCGTCACCATCGGTGCCGCCGTGCGCATCCTCGGCGGTGGCCGCACGGCCCGCGTCACGGGCACGGTGGCGGCCGTGCTGCTCCTCCTCTATCTGGGCCCGCACGCGATCTGGGGGCTGTCGGCGCCGGGTGGAGTGTTCCAGCCGGATTACGCGGTGCGCGCCCTCCTCGCCATCGGCGCCTCCGGTACCGGTGTGAGCCTCCTCTACGCGCCGTCAAGCCGCGCGTACTTCCGCGTACGCCCCCGGCAGACCGTCCGGTGACGATCCCTCGCCGTCCGGCGGGACTATCCGAATCCCCGCGGGTGAGTTAGGTTAGGCATGCCTAAGTAGACCGCTTGGTGTCCGCCCTACCCGCGCCTGGAGTCCCCGGATGCGTCCTTTCGCCACCCGCGCCACCACCCCGACGGCCGCCGAGCGCGTCCGGTCGATCCTCGCCGCCGCCCACTCGATGTCCGTGGTGAGCGACGGGGTCAGCACCGAAGTCCGCCGCCTCGACGGCACGGGGGCGATGGGCCACTTCCACCTCCACCCGCCGTTCGAGGGCACTCCGGGGGCCAAAACGGCGATGCGCATTCCGGTGCGGCTGGAGCTCACCGACATCGCCCCCACGCCCGTACGCGACCGCCTGCGCTCCCGCGTCACGGTGACCGGGCTGCTGGCCGCCCCGTACGACGCGGAGGCCAAGGAGAGCACCTGCCTGGAGTTCGGGCAGGCGGTCCTGGAGGACGACCGGGGGCGCACGTACGTCACCCTCCGCACCCTCCAGGCGGCGCCCCTCGATCCCATCGCGACCAGCGAGGCGAGCATGCTGACCCATCTCGTCGACGACCACAGCGAACTCGTCCCCCTGCTGCTGCGCCTCGTCCACCCCCATCCGGACAAGGGCATGGTGCGCGCCCTCCCCGTGGCGATGGACCGCTACGGCATCACCCTGCGCCTCGAACGCCCGCGCACCCACCACGACGTCCGGCTGTCGTTCAAGACCCCCGTGACCGACATCAACCAGGCCGGACCCCAGATCCACGCCCTCCTCACCACGGCGCGCCGTCTCTCCCACTCGGGCAACCTGCTGGCCTGAACGACCGGCGCGTCACCCGGCTTCGGCCCGGTGGCCGCTCATCACGGCCAGGGCGCCAGGGCGGGCACGGGGGTGGCGGTGGTGAGTTCCTCGGCGGCCAGGGCGGCGAGGAGCGGGGTCACCGGCTGACGGCCACCGGCGGACGTAGACCATGCGGTGTCCTTGTGCTTCCTTTGCCACGCGTTCGCCGGGCATTGGCCTGAGCTTGTTTGCCTACAGGAATGGACCACATCACCTTCCTGGTGGCGGTCGTCATCGTCACGGCCCTCGCCTTCGACTTCACCAACGGATTCCACGACACGGCGAACGCGATGGCGACCTCCATCGCCACCGGCGCGCTCACCCCCAGAACGGCGGTTCTGGTGAGCGGGGTCCTCAACGTGGTCGGGGCCTTCCTGTCCACCGAGGTCGCCAAGACCATCTCCGGCGGCATCGTCGACGACTCCCTGGTGAACCCAGGGATGATCTTCGCGGGACTGGTCGGGGCCATTCTCTGGAACCTGCTGACCTGGCTGGTCGGGCTGCCGTCGAGTTCGTCGCACGCCCTGTTCGGCGGGTTGATCGGGGCCGTGTGGGTCGGGGCGGGCGCCCATGGTGTGCACTTCGACAAGGTCGTCGAGAAGGTACTCATCCCGGCGGTGGCCTCGCCGGTCGTGGCCGGTGTCGCCGCGCTGCTGGCCACCTACCTCGCGTACCGGCTCACCGACCGGGCCCGCAAGGAGTCGGTGACCAAGGGCTTCCGGGCCGGTCAGATCGCGTCGGCCTCGCTCGTCTCCCTCGCGCACGGCACGAACGACGCGCAGAAGACCATGGGTGTCATCACGCTGACCCTGATCTCGGCGGGCGCGCTCGGCCATGACGCCGGTCCGCCGCTGTGGGTGGTCGCCTCGGCGGGGCTCGCCATCGGCCTCGGCACGTACCTGGGCGGCTGGCGGATCATCCGCACCATGGGCAAGGGCCTCACCGAGATCCAGTCGCCGCAGGGCTTCGCCGCCGAGACCGCCTCGACCACCGTGATCCTCACCTCCGCCCACCTCGGCTTCGCCCTGTCCACCACCCAGGTGGCCTCCGGCAGCATCCTCGGCGCCGGGCTGGGACGGCGGCTGGCGGAGGTGCGCTGGGGCGTCGCGGGCCGCATGGTCATCGCCTGGATGGTCACGCTGCCCGCCGCCGCGGTGGTCGGTGGCGTCTCCGCGAGCGTGGTCACCAACGGCGGCAACATCGGCGCCGCGGTGGTCGCCCTGGTCGGCGCCGCCCTCGCCACCGGCATCGTGGTCCTCTCGCGCCGCAATCCCGTGCACGCGCGGAACGTGAACGACACCCACGAGGTCACCCTCCGCACCGAGCCGCCGGCCACGGTCGGCTCGGCCGCGTAACTCCTTTCGCGACACGGCTGAATCACGGAGAGTGGAAAACGATGCAACTCGACTGGAGCGCACTCGGCCAGGTCGCCGCGGTGAGCGTCGGCGTCACCGTCGCCGTGGTCACCGTCTTCGCCCTCGGCGTCCTGGGCCTCGCCCGCGTCGAGGCGGCCCGTGAGGAGAACGGCACCGGCTCGTCCACCGTCGGCCTGACCCAGGCCGGGCTGTGCTTCGTGGCATGCGCCGCGGTGGTGGGTTACGGAATCTATCTGATCGTGCCGCAGTTCCACTGAGGCACCGTGGCGGAAAGGAACACCGGATGACGACACCGCCTTTGCTGTCCGAGCTGGCCGACCTGCGGGTCGACTACAGCGACCACGACGATCCCGTGCTCATCCGGCCGGACGGGAGCCCGGTCGACACGTGGCGGGAGAACTATCCGTACCCGCAGCGTATGGAGCGCCCGGAATACGAGTGGCACAAGCGGCTCCAGCAGATCGAGCTGCTGAAGCTCCAGGGCTGGATCAAGGAGACCGGACGCCGGCTCGTCATCGTCTTCGAGGGCCGGGACGCGGCGGGCAAGGGCGGCACGATCAAACGTTTCACCGAGCATCTCAACCCGCGCGGCGCACGCGTCGTCGCGCTGGAGAAGCCGACCGAGCGCGAGCGCGGCCAGTGGTACTTCCAGCGGTACGTGGAGCATCTGCCGACCGCGGGCGAGATCGTGCTCTTCGATCGGTCCTGGTACAACCGGGCCGGTGTCGAGCGGGTCATGGGCTTCTGCGCGGAGGACGAGTACCGGCGCTTCATGCGCCAGGCGCCGATGTTCGAGCGGATGCTCGTGGACGACGGGGTGGACCTGGTGAAGTTCTGGTTCTCGGTGTCCCAGGGCGAGCAGCGCACGCGTTTCACGATCCGCCAGGTGGATCCCGTACGGCAGTGGAAGCTCAGCCCGATGGACCTCGCCTCGCTGGACCGCTGGGACGACTACACGGCCGCGAAGGTGGCCATGTTCCGCGAGACCGACACCGATCACGCGCCCTGGACGGTGGTCAAGAGCAACGACAAGAAGCGGGCCCGGGTCGAGGCCATGCGCAGCGTGCTCGCCCGTTTCGACTACGCCGACAAGGACGAGGAGGTCGTCGGCACCGCCGATCCGCGCATCGTGGGCGCGGCGGCGGGTCTGCTGGAGGCGGGCGAAGACGACGCTGCCGACGCTGCCGACGCTGCCGACAGCGCCTAGTTGACCGGGCTCAGCCCACGGCGGCGGGGCGGCCGGTGCGCAGGGAGGCGTAGGCGGCCAGGACGATGCGCAGGGTGCGCAGCCCCGCCTCGCCGTCGGGGCGGGGGCGCCGCCGGGTGCGGGCGGCGTCGAGGAACTCGTCCAGCATGGCGGCGTCCAGGTCGGTGCCGCCGGGTTCCCAACGGGCGCGGCCGTTGATCGAGTCGAAGCCGCCGAGCAGCCGGGGGAAGGCGTCGAACTCGACGATGGCGCGCTCCCCCACGCAGGTCAGGGTGAGGCCGCCCCAGGTGGGATGGTCCGGGGGCTGGCTCCAGCTGCAATCGATGGTGGCGACGGCGCCGCTCGGGTAGCGGACGGTGACCAGGCCGGCCGTCTCGACGGGCGAGTCGGCGTCGAGGACGGTGTTGGCCTGGGCGTAGACCTCGGTGGCCTGTTCGCCGCGCAGCAGGACGTCCATCAGGTCGGCGAGGTGGACGGTGTGGTCCATGACCGCGCCGCCGCCGGCCAGCTCCGGGTCGGCGAACCAGCGGCGGATACGGGCGGGATTGGTGCCGTTGTTGCTGCCGTGGACGCTGACGAGGTCCCCCAGGGAGCCGTCGGTGAGGGAGCGGTGGAGGGCGTCGAACGCCGGGCTGAACCGCACGGGGTAGGCGGTCATCAGGCCGACTCCGGCGCGCGCACAGGCGTCGATCATGGCGTGGGCGTCGTCCTCCGTGGTGGCGAGCGGCTTCTCGCAGAGGACATGGGCTCCGGCCGCCGCCGCGCGCTCGACCAGGGGCCGGTGGCGGGCGTTCTCGCTGCACACCACGACCGCGTCGGGGGGTGGCGAGAAGGCCTCGTCCCAGGTGTCCGCGTAACGAACCCCCAGCCGCTCGGCGAGGGCGCGCCCGCGGGTGGCGTCGCCGGGCGGGGCGTCGGGGTCGGCGGTGATCAGGTCGATGCCGTCGCGGTCGCGCAGCAGCTCGACGTACGTCGCGGCGTGGACGTGGGCGAAGGACAGTACGGCGACCCTCACGTGGGGGTTCCTTCCTCGGTGGCGGTCAGCTCGACGGCGCGGCCCGTGCGCGCGGAGTGGGCGGCGGCCTCGGCGATACGGACGGCGGCCACGCCGTCGCGGGCGCTCACCCGGGGCGCCGGGCCGCCCGCGAACGCCTCGGCGAACTCGCGTATCTGGGTGAGGTAGGGGGACTCGCCGAAGTCACCGGCCGGGATTCCGTCCTCCTCGGCCACGGTGCCGGTGACGCGCAGACCGGGCGCGGCGAGCGAGTCGTAGCGCACGGTCCCGCCGGTCCCGGCCACGTGGAAGGTGGTGCGGAACCTGGTGGCCGGGGGCGCCCAGACGCCCACGACCTGGCTGATGACACCGCCCTCGTGGGTGAGGACCGCGCCTCCGGTGGCGACCGCGGCGGCCGGGGCGGGGGCGGTGAAGTGGCCGCGCTGGTAGGCGTGGACGCGTACGACCTCCCCGAACAGCCAGCGGGCGATGTCCAGGTCGTGGATCATCTGGTCGACCAGGATGCCGCCGGAGCGGACGGGGTCGGCGAACCAGCGGCTCCAGGTGGGGTAGCGGCCGGTGCGGGTGAAGCGGGCGACCGCGACCCGGCCGAGTTCGCCGCCCGCGACGGCGGCGCGGAGCCGGGCGTAGGCGGGGAAGTAGCGCACCACGTGCCCGGGGTAGAGCCGCACCCCGGCGGCGTCGGCGGCATCCGCCATCTCCGCGGCGTCGGCCGCGCCCAGCGCGAGGGGTTTCTCGCACAGCACATGGGCCCCGGCGGCGATGGCGGTCAGCGCGATGTCGTGGTGGGTGTCGGTGGGGGTGCAGATGTCCACCGCGTCGGCGCCACTGATCGCGTCGTGCAGCGAGTCGGCCGTGGTGGCGCCGAATTCGTGGGCGAGGGTGGCGGTGTGGGGGTCGGGCGCGTAGACGCGTACGCGGGCGCCGAGCGCGGCCCAGGCGGGCAGGTGGGTGCGGGCGATGCCGCCCGCGCCGATCAGCGCGATGTCGAGTTCTGCCATGGACTTTCCTAGCCGTTGGGGGGCTCTGGCCTTGATGGCGTCTAGCCTTTGAGGGCTCCGCTGAGCACCCCGTTGATGAAGTGCCGCTGGAAGAACAGGTAGACGAGGACGACGGGGGCGATCACGATCAGGGTGGCCGCCGCGAGGAGCGGTACGTCGACCTCGTACTGGCCGGTGAACAGGCCGAGTCCGGCGGGTGCGGTGCGTCGGCTCGGGTCCTGGATCAGGACCAGCGGCAGCAGGAACTGGTTCCAGCTCCAGACGAAGTAGAGGACGCCGAGGGTGGTCACGGCGGGGCGGGAGCTGGGCATCAGGACCCGCCACAGCGTGGTCCACGACGAGGCGCCGTCCAGCCGGGCGGCCTCGATGAGGCTGCGTGGCATGGTCGCGAAGTGGGCCCGCATCCAGAACACGCCGAACGGCATGAACGCGCCGATCTCGGCGAGGGCCAGGCCCGGCACGGTGTTGGTGAGCCCGACGGCCCGCAGGTCGTAGTAGAGCGGGATGACGGTGACCTCGACCGGGATGGACAGGCCGAGCAGCAGATACGCGTAGAGCTTGCCGCGGCCGGGGACGTCCATGGTGGCGAGCGCGTATCCGGCCAGGGTCGCGCAGACGACGGCGGCGGGCACGACGCTGAGGGCGATCACGGCGCTGGACCGCAGCAGGGTGCCGAATCCGGCGGCGGACCAGGCGTGGCCGAAGTTCTCCAGGTGGATGCCGCGGGGCCAGGCGAAGCCGGTGAGCGGCGTACCGGCGGGCTGGAGCGCGGCCAGCAGCAGGGAGAGGAAGGGGATCAGGACGACGGCCAGGAACACGGCGAGGACGGCGGGCGCCGCGAGTCCCCTGGCGGCCGGGCGGGCGGTGGCCTTCGCGGTGGCGGTGGCGAGGGCGCCGGTGGTCACGGGGCCTCCTTGGCGAGCCGGTTGATCACGAGGACGGCCACCGAGATGACGGCGGTGAGGACGACGGCCAGCGCGCCGGCCAGGCCGACGGCGCCACCGCCGAAGGCGAGGCGGTAGATGAGGATGCCGGGGACGACGGTGGTGTTGCCGGGGCCGCCGCCGGTGGTGATGTAGATGAGGTCGAAGCTGGAGAGCGCGGCGATCACGGTGATCGACAGGGCGACCGCGATCTCGGGCCGCAGCAGCGGGACGGTGATGGACCGGAACTCGCGGATCGGGCCCGCGCCGTCCATGCGGGCCGCCTCGTAGATCTCCTGGTCGATGCGCTGGGTCCCGGACAGGAACAGGACCATGCACAGGCCGGAGACGACCCAGGTGCCGATGAGTCCGACGGCGGGCAGCGCCCAGGTGAAGCTGCCCAGCCACGAGTCGGCGAGCCCGCCGAGGCCGATGGCGCGCAAGCCCTGGTTGAGGGTGCCGTCCTCGGCGTACACCCACCGCCAGATGATGGCGACCGCGACCAGCGGGATGACCTGCGGCAGGAACAGCAGCGCGCGGATGAGGGCGGTGCCCCGGCCGGTGCGGCGGGACACGATGGCCGCCGAGACCAGGCCGAGGCAGATGGGCAGGACGGAGAAGAACACGATGAGCGCGCCCGCGTGCCAGGACGCGGCGCGCAGCTGCGGATCGGTGAAGACACGGCGGTAGTTGTCGAGGCCGACGAAGGACGGCAGGGTCACGCCGTCCCAGTCGAAGAGCGACAGATAGGCGGTGTGCAGGGCGGGGAGGACGGCGAAGAGCGTGTACGGGAGGAGGGCGGGCAGGACGTACAGCAGCGCCACGGCCTTGCGGCGCCGCCGCCGTCCGCCCACGCCGGCCGTCGCGGTCCGGGCCGTGTGCGGGCGCGGCCGGGGACGCTGTTGTGTGCGGGGGCGGCGGTGGGTTCCGGTGGCGAGGCGGTCGGTGGCGGTCATGCGTGGTAGTTCTCGTAGTCCTGCTGGAGGTTGGCCAGGAACTTCTCCGCGCCGACCTTGCCCCCGGCGAGCAACTGGAGCTGGGTGGTGAGGGTGTCGGCCATGGTGGTGGTGGAGGCGTTCTGGATGAACGGCTCCAGGCCGGAGTCCTTGACGATGCCCTGCCAGCCCCGCTGCACCTCGGCGAGCAGCCCGCTCTGCCGGGGCATGGCCGCCGCGTCGGGTGCCATGAAGCCGCCCTTGGCGATGACGGGAGCGGCGCCCTTGCTCGCGGCGAAGTCCAGGAAGGCGGCGGCGGCGTCGGGGTTGTCGCACTTGCTGGAGACGCAGTAGTAGACCCCGGCGCCGGTGGTGCGCAGCGGTGCGCCCCGGGTGGCGGGTGGCGCGTTGACGTAGCCCGCGTCGTCGCCGAGGCCCTTGGCGACGGCGGCCGCGGCCCAGTTGCCGCTGATGCGGAAGACGCCCTGGCCCTTGGCGAAGGCGGCGGTGGCGTCGTTGTCGCTGAGCCCGTTGGTCTTGGGCGTGACGTAGCCCTCGTCGACCCAGCGCTTCAGTGTCCGGGCGGCCTTCAGCGCCTCCGGTCCGGTGATGGTGGCGCCCTTGTGGCCGAAGGCCCAGGCCTCGCGGTCGGCGGGCTTCATGAAGATCGAGAGCAGGACGTTGAAGGGGTGGTTGAGTCCGCCGTCGAGGTTGCCTTCGACGAGCGCGGTCTCCCCCGCCGCCTTGGCCTTGGCGAACATCGCCTCCAGGTCGTCCAGGGTGGCGGGCGGGAGGCGCAGTCCGAGCTTGCGGGCCTTGGCCTTGTTGTAATACACGCCCTCGAACGACAGCCCGGCGGGCACCCCGTACAGCTGTCCGGTGCCGACGGTGCGGCCGTCGTCGGAGAAGGTGATCTGGTCCAGGCCCGGGAACTTCTTCGGCCAGCCGTACGCGCGGCTGTACGCGCCCAAGTCGAGCAGGAGACGGCCGCGGACGAGGTTCTGCATGCCGGAGGTGAACTGGGCGATGTCGGGGGCGGTGTCCGCGGACATCGTGGTGTTGGCGCTCTTGAGGTAGTCGTCCCAACCGGTGTACTGGCGCTTGATGGTGACGTTGGGGTACTTCGCCATGAAGGCCTTGACCAGGCCCGGGGTCATGGTGGTGTCGTCCGCGTCGGCGAGGACGAGGGTGAGCTTCTTGCCGGTCGGCACGGCGGTGGAGGCGGGCCCGGCGCTGCTCTTCTTGGCGGAGGAGCCGGGCGTCAGGCTGCCGCATGCGGCGAGGGCGGCGGCTCCGGCCACGCCGGTGGCGGCGAGGAAGCCACGTCGGGACAGGGCGGCGGAGGACACGGAGGACAGGGGCGACTGGCTGGGTCTCACGGGGGTCTCCTGAGACGGCGAGGAGGAGATGCCGGGCTTCGCGGGGGGCGCGGCGGGGCCCTGTGCGGGGGACGCAGGGCGTGATTTAATAAAGCAGTTTCGTTTCATAATCGGCATGGCGCACGGACGCGTCAAGAGCCGATACCGAGGTCGATACCGACCGGGTTGTGCATCGGGTTCGACGCAGGAGGCTGAATCCTTTGGTCATGTCCAGGGGTCTCGGGGGCCACGACGACGGGCCCCCGGCCACGGCCACCGTCCCGCAGACGCGCTGGCCCGTGGACCAGGGCACGGAACCGGACCCGCCCCTGCCCGCGGTGGTGGGCGTGGCGGATCTGCGCGCCACGAACGCCGCCGCCATCCTGGCCGCCGTCCGCTCGGCGGAGCGCCACCCACGCCTGTCCGAGCTGGCCAAGGCCACCAAGCTGTCCCGCCCCACGGTGGAGGCCATCGTGGACGAGCTGGCCGACTGCGGCCTCATCGAGACCGCCCCGGCGGAGTCCGCCCGCGGTCTGCGCTCCCCCGGCCGCCCGGCCCGCCGGTTGCGCTTCCGGGCCCGCGCGGGCTTCGTCGTCGGCGTGGACGTACGGGCCCGGTCGGTGACCGCCTGCCTCGCCGATCTGGACGGCCGGGCGGTGGCCGTCGAGCGCAAGGCGGTGCGTGCCGACCTCACCGGGCGCGCCCGCGCCCGCGCCGTGACGACGGTGGTCGACGCCGCCATCGGCCGGGCGGGCGTCGACACCCGGCGAGTGTGGGCCGCGACGGTCGGCACCCCGGGCCTGGTCGACCGGGACAACCTCACCATCCGGCAGGCCGACAACCTCAAGGACTGGGCTCAGGCGGACATCGTCGGCATCCTGCGCGACCGGCTCGACTGCCAGGTGACGGTGGAGAACGACGCCAACCTCGCCGCGCTCGGCGAACGGTGGCGCGGCGTCGGCGGCGACACCGACGAGATGATCTTCGTGTTGCTGGGCGAGCGGCTCGGCGCGGGTGTGATCACCGAAGGGCGGCTGCTGCGGGGCCACCACGGGGCGGCCGGGGAGATCGGCTTCATCCACTTCCCCGGGCTCCCCAGCGAGCCCGCTCCCCCGCGCCCGGGCCTGGCGCCGCAGGCCTCGGACACCGTCCGGGACGCGGCCGCGGGCGACCCGGACGCGGCCCGGGCCGTCGCGTCGTACGGACAGCGGCTGGCCGACGGCATCTCCCCCGTGCTGCTCGCGCTCGACCCGGCGCTGGTCGTGCTCGGCACCGGCCCGTTCGGCGCCCCCGGCCTGCTGCCCGCCGCCGAACTCCTCCTGGACGCCGCCCAGCGGCACGCCGACGGCCTCCTCGTGGACCCGCCGCGCTGGCGGCTGTCCGCCCTCGGCGACGAGGCCGTGATCACGGGCGCGGTCCGCCTCGCGCTCTCCTCCGTCGAAGCCGTGCTGCGCACCCGCCCCACCAGCCTCGCCGGGCGGTGAGCGGGGGTCGTCCGGGGCTCACCGCGCGGCGAAGTCGTCCTGGCTCAGCGCGTAGACGGTGCAGGGGCGGTCCAGGACGGTGTCCTCGCGCAGAGGGGTGAATCCCAGGCGGCGGGCCAAGGCGGCGGAAGCGGTGTTGCCGTGGTGGATCATGGCCGTGATCTGCTTGAGGCCGAGCGTGCCGAAGCCCCAGGCGAGGACGGCACGCGCCGCTTCCCCGGCGTAGCCGTTGCCCCAGTGCTCTCGCGCGAAGGTCCACCCGACTTCGGTCTCACCGAACTGCTCCCACCAGTTGAGCCCGGAGCGGCCGATCGCCTCACCGGTACGGGTCAGTTCGACGGCACACAGCCCGTGGCCGCGCTCGGCCCATTGCTGGTGGATGTCGCGGAGACGTGCCACGGCCTGCTCATGGGTGTACGCGCCGACGAACTGGTTCACCTCGTCATCGGCGTGCAGACGCACCCACCAGTCGGCGTCGGCCTCGGTCAGTGGGCGCAGTCGGAGGCGGGGTGTGGTCAGCACGGGCCTTCGGTCCTCCTCCTCGTGGGCACTGCCGTGGTACGGCGACCGGCAGCCTACCGCGCCGTCAACGCGCGGTCAGCGCGTCCATGAGGAGGTCGACGAGCCGACGGGCCTGCTCTGCGGTGCTGTGCTGCACGGAATAGGCGATGCCGCCCATGAGCAGCAGGACGTCATCGGAGGTGACGTCGGTTCGCAGGCTGCCGTCCCGGGCTCCGGCATCGAGGAGGGCGGCGACGGCGTCGGTGAGGAGAGCGCGGCTGTCGGCGTAGGGATCGACTCCGGAGGCGATCACCGCGTTGAGCGCTTCGGACATGCCGCTCTTGGCAGTGGCGTAGTCGACGAAGTGCTCCATCCACATCCTGGTGGCCTCGGCGGCCGGATACCGGGCGAGGAGGTCGGCCGCCTCCTCGCACACGCGGGTGAGCTTGCGCCGGTAGGCGGCGTCGATGAGGGCTTCCCGCGTCGGGAAGTGCCGGTAGAGCGTGCCGACGCCGACGCCCGCCTGCTTGGCGATGGCGGCCGGTGCGGTGTCCAGCCCCTGCTGGGCGAAGACCTGCGCGGCGACCTCCAGCAGACGCTCCCGGTTCTGTAGCGCATCGCTCCTGGTCCGGCGGGGGGTGGCGGGCATGCGCATTCCTTCGGTGCCTGACTGCGATTGCTTTCCGGAATGCGTTCCGTTTAACTGCTTACCGGAACGTATTCCGGTAACATCCTACGCCAGGAGACTCCCATGCCCCTCCCCTCCGACAAGGGCGTACGCCGCTGGTTCATCACCGGAGCCTCCGGCGGCCTGGGCCGCCACCTCACCGAGCACGCCCTCCGGTGCGGCGACCGCGTCACGGCCACGGTCCGCCGCCCCGCGGCCCTCGACGACCTGCGCGCGGCGTACGGCGACCAACTGACCGTCCAGATCCTCGACCTCACCCGCCCGGCCGACGTCGACCACGCGGTCGCCGAGGCCCTCCGGTCCGGGCCGGTGGACATCGTCGTCAACAACGCCGGATATGCGGTCGTGGGCGCCGCCGAGGAGATGACAGCCGAGCAGATCCGCGACCAGATCGAGGTCCTCCTGCTCGCTCCGATGCTGATCACCCGGGCCTTCCTGGCGCCGATGCGCGAGCAGGGCGGAGGCCGCATCATCCAGATCTCCAGCCTGGGCGGCCAGATCGGCACCCCCACTCACAGCTCCTATCACGCGGGCAAGTGGGGCCTGGAGGGCTTCACCGAGAGCGTCAGCCGTGAAGTCTCCGACTTCGACATCCGCCTCACCCTGGTCGAACCCGGCGCCACCCGCACCGGCTTCGCCGCGGCCCTGCGCTACACCACCGAATCTGCCCCCTACCGCGACAACGCCGTGGGCCGGACGCGGCGTTATCTGGAGACCGCCGACGACAGCGTCTTCACCGGCGATCCTGCCAAGCTCGCCGCCGCCGTCTACGACACCACCCGCCACCCGGACCCGCCCCTGCGCCTGACTCTCGGTTCCGACACCTACGAGGCCGTCCACACCGCACTCACCGAACGTCTCGCCACGCTCGAAGCCCAAAAGGATCGTGCGGCCTCCGTCGCCTTCACGCACTGATCCGGTTCGCCGACGGGCGGGAGGGCACGGGCGATGAGCTGGGCGAGGTGGGTGCCGGTGCGGTCGGTGCGCTGGGCGATCTGCGTACGGCAGCTGAATCCGTCGGCGAGGATGTGCGTACCGGGCGCGGCCGCGCGTACGGCGGGCGGCAGGACCTGCTCGCCCGCGGCCACCGATACGTCGTAGTGGCCGCGTTCGAAGCCGAAGTTTCCGGCCAGGCCGCAACAGCCCGACGCCAGGCTGGTGTTGTCGACGCCCATGCGGTGCAGCAGGGTGCTGTCGGCGCCGAAGCCCGAGGTCGCGTGCTGGTGGCAGTGGGTCTGGCTGAGGGAGCGGGCCGGGACGGTCGGGGGCTGCCAGTCGGGTGCGTGGTGGACGAGGAGTTCGGCGAGGGTGACGGTGGCCCGGGCCAGGGCGCGGGCGTCGTCGCCACTGCCATCGCCACCGCCTCCGTCGCCGTCGCCGTCGCCGTGGAGGAGTTCGGGCAGGTCGCTCTTGAGAGCCGCCGTGCAGCTGGGTTCCAGGCCGACGACCGGGACGCCCGCGCGGACCGCGGGGGCGAGAGCGGCGGTGGTGCGCCGGGCGATACGGCGGGCGACGCCGAGCTGCCCGGTGGTGATCCAGGTCAGCCCGCAGCACTGGGTTCCCTCCGGAACCCGGACCCGGAATCCGGCGATCTCCAGCACCGCCACCCCCGCTCGGAGCACATCGGGGGTGAAGTGGTTGTTGAACGAGTCGACCCACAGCACCACCGGGCCCCGGTGCCCGTCGCCTTCCGGTGTGCGGTCGCGGGACCAGGACAGGAAGGTCTGGTCCGCGAAGCGCGGTATCTCCCGTACAGCGGCGATGCGCCCAGCCGTTCGACCAGGGGCGCGAGCCGGGACGACGTCAGCGCGTTGACCAGCCGTGGCGTGCGGGCGGCCGGGCGGGACAGCAGCGGCAGCCAGCCCATGGTGTAGTGCGAGGCGGGCCGGACGCGCCGCTTGTAGTGACGGTGCAGGAACCCCGACTTGTAGGTGGCCATGTCGACGCCGACCGGGCAGTCGCTGCTGCATCCCTTGCAGGACAGACACAGGTCCAGCGCGTCGCGGACCTCGCGGGAGCGCCAGCCGTCGGTGATGACCTCGCCCCGGGTCATCTCGTGCAGCAGCCGTGCGCGGCCCCGGGTGGAGCCCTTCTCGTCCCGGGTGACCCGGTAGCTGGGGCACATGACGCCGCTGCCGGGAGCTGCGGTCCGGCACTTGCCGACGCCGACACAGCGGCGGGTGGCCTTGGCGAAGTCGCCGTCGTCGGCGTGGAAGGGAAGGACCGTCGTCAGCGGGAGTGGCGTGCGGTGCGGGGTGACCCGCAGATTGCCGTCGACGGGCAGCGGCCGCACGATCATGCCGCTGCTGACACCGGCCCCGGTCACAGGCTGCGCGCGAGGATCCGCGCATTGCGCCGGGGATCCAGCGACTCCACCCAGGACGGAGGCGCCAGGCCAACGGCCGTGGGGGCGAATCCGTACCGGAGGAACAGGCCGCCACCACCGGTCGTCGCCGTGAACAGGGCGTCGAGCGACTGGGCGCGCGCCCTGGCCAGCACCGCGCACAGGAGCGCGGCTCCCATGCCACTGCCCTGCCTCCGCCCGGCCACGCAGAAGTTGTACACGACGCCCGCGGCCCCGCGGCCCTCCCCCGGCGCCGCGGAGTGCACGCGCAGGCCCACGCAGCCCTCGACGGTGCCGTCGGGGGCCTGCGTCACGAGGAAGTCGGCCGCGTGGGCGGCGTAGAGCGAGACGGGCCGCTCCCGCAGCGCGCCCGAGCGCACGAAGGGCCGGGACAGCGCGGCGAGTTCGGCGGCGTCCTCCGGACGGGCGGTGCGCACGGGGGCCGTGGGCGCACGCCGTACGACAACCGCCGACGTACCGCTCACGACGCCGACGTCCCGGTGTCGCGGCCGTCGACGTACGTCGCCACCACCTCGATGTCCCCGATGCGCGCGGCGCCGACCCGCCGGGGGTCGTCGCCGAGCACGACCAGGTCGGCGCGCTTGCCCGGGGTGAGGCTTCCCACGCTGTCCTCCAGGTGGCAGGCGAACGCGCCCGCGACGGTGTAGGCGTGCAGGGCCTCGTCGACGGTGATGCCCTCGTCCGGGCCGATCACCTGGCCGGACTCGGAGGCGCGCTCGACCATGAACTGGATGGCCCGCAGCGGAGATCCGTCCGTGACGGGGCGGTCGGAGCTGCCGACGAGGGGAATGCCGTGGTCCAGGAACGCCCTGCCGCGGTAGAGCCAGGGCGCCCGCTCCTCGCCCGTGATCGCCGCGTAGTCGTCGCCGAAGGAGCGCAGGAAGGTGGGCTGGACGACCGCGCTGACGCCGAGTCGCGCGCAGCGCGGGAGCTGGTCGGGGCGGATCAGACCGGCGTGCTCGATGCGGTGGCGGGCGCCGGGGCGCGGGCGCAGGCGCTGGGCCCGCTCCAGGGCGTCCAGGGCGATGTCGGCCGCGCGGTCGCCGATCGCGTGGACGGCGAGCTGCCACCCGGCCAGGTGGCCGTCCACGATGGTGTCCGCGAGGACCTCCGGGTCGTCCTGCACCTCGCCCGCGTGGTCCAGCCCTTCGTACGGGCTGCTGAGCGCGGCGGTCCGGGCCATCATCCCGCCGTCGGTGAAGATCTTCAGCGCGCCGACGGAGAGCCGGTCGTCGCCGAACCCGGTGCGCAGGCCGAGGTCGAGGGCCCGGGGTATGCCGTCGGCTTCGTGCGCCGCGACCGTACGCAGCCGGTCGGCGGACACCATGAGCTGGACGCGCAGCGGCAGCAGGCCCTTTTCGCGGGCGAGTTGATAGGCGCCCAGTTCGACCGGGCTGTGGCCGAAGAGGGTGCCGCCGATGCCCGCCTCGGCGCAGGTGGTGACGCCCTCGGCCAGGCAGGTTAGGGCGGCGCGCCCGATCGCCTCGGCCAGGTCCGCCTGGGAGTGGGGCAGGCGCAGCGCGCGGGCGACCCCCATGGCGCCCTCGGCCAGGAAGCCGTTCTCGTGCGGAAGGCCGGCGGGGAGCAGCTCCAGGACGGCGGAGTTGACGACGCAGCCGTGACCGGAGTCGTGCAGCAGGAACACCTTGCGCCCGTGGCTGACCCGGTCCAGTTCGACGGCGGTCAGGTGGCGGCCCAGGGCCCGCTGGTCGTAACCGGCAATGCTCACCCAGGCGCCGGGCGCGCCCTGCCGGGTGACGGCCTCCTCCACGAGGGCGAGCACCTCGTCGACCCGTGTGCACCCCGCGATGCTCGGGGTGTTCTGCTTGAATCCGGTCCAGGCCAGATGCACGTGGGCATCGATGAACCCGGGCAGTACGGTGGCGCCCTGAAGGTCGATCACCTCGCGGGCGGGGAGGGAGGTCACGGCCTCGTCCAGGCCCACGATCCGCCCCCGCCACACGCCCAGGTCGTGGGCGACGGGATGGTCGGGGTCCATGGTGACGAACCGTGCGTTCGTCAGTCTGGTGCAGAGCATCGGTCAGGGTTCTCCTGATGTGAACGCCAAACCTAGATTAGGCTCGCCTAATTGACAGGAGCTTATCCGTGTCCCTTCCCTCCCACAAGGAGACGTTCATGCGCCTGGGCACGTCCAGCAGGGAGAACGCCTTCGTCGAGTTCGGACTGCCTGGCACCCCCGGCACCGACGCGTTCTGGGCGGCGGCGGAGACACCCGCGTCCTTACCCGCGGACGGCGGCGGCTGGGTGACCCTGTTCCTGTGGCGCGGGTCCCCAGCGGTCCTCGGCTTCGAGAGCTGGTCGGAGCCGGTGCCCCTGCGCCGGTGGGGCGACACCGACTGCTGGTACGCCGAGGTGCGCATGCCCGCGCGGCTGCGGGTGACCTACCAGTTCCTCGTGGACGGCGCGGCGCACGCCGATCCGTTCAATCCGGTCGGCGCCGGGGGCGACCGGTCCATCGCCGCGACCCCGGACGCCCCGGCCCAGCCGCACTGGCCCGCCGTCGGCGACACGGACGTCCTGCCCCTCCCGCGCGCCCGGATCCGCTGGAGCAGCGAACGGCTCGGCGGGCGGCGCACCGTGCGCGTCCACCCGGTGGGCGGCGGCGGGCCCGTGGTCCTGCTGCTCGACGGGGACGACTGGCTGTATCTGCACCCGGCCATGACGGCGTTCGACGCGGCCCACGCCGGTGGCGAGATGCCCGCCGTCACGCTCGTGTTCCTCCCGGCCACGGACCGGGAGGCCGAGTTCGCGTGCCGGCCCGAGCTGTGGGAGGCGATCCGGGACGAGCTGCTGCCGCTGGTGGCGGAGTCCGGCGTGCCCGCCGACCCGGACCGGCTGGTGGTCGCCGGGCAGAGCCTGGGCGGGCTGAGCGCGGTGTACGCGGCGCTGGAGTTCCCGGACCTGGTGTCCCGTATCGCCTGCCAGTCGGGGTCGTTCTGGTGGACGCCCGGCGCCGCGGACCTGCCGGACCCCCTGGGCGGCCCGGTCGGCGGCGCCCTCGCCGCACGCCTGCGGGAGCGCCCCGACCTGTCCGGTCTGCGCGTCGCGTTCGACGTGGGGGAACACGAGACCGCGATGCTCCCCCACTGCGAGCTGACCGAAACCCTGGCCGAACGCAGCGGCGCGACCGTACGGGTCTCGCGGTCGGCGTCCGGCCACGACCGGGCGGGCTGGCGGCAGGCCCTGCTCAGAGATGTCGCCTGGGCGCTGGGCTAGGCGGTCACCTTGGGGTCATCTCGCCACCGCCGCGCAGTAGCCCTCGTCGGTGGCGAGGAGGCGGCGATGGGTGTCCTCGGCGGTGATGACGCCGTCGTCCAGCACGAGGACCCGGTCGGCGGCGTCCAGGAGGGCCGGGCTGCTGGTGATCACGACGGTGGTGCGGCCCCGGCGCAGCTTCGCCACGTTGCGCGCGATGAGCTGCTCGGTGACCGCGTCGACGGCTGTCGTCGGGTCGTGCAGGACGAGGACGTCGGTGTCGGCCGCCAAGGCCCGTGCCAGGGACAGCCGTTGGCGCTGGCCGCCGGAGAGGTTCGCGCCGCGGTCGCGGACGCCGTAGTCGAGCCCTTCGCGGTGGAGGGCGACGACGTCGGTCAGCATGGACGCCTCGACGGCCTCGGGCACCATCCGGCTGGTGCCCGACGGGTCGATGTTCGTCCGGAGGGTGCCCGCGAAGATCTCCCCGTCGTACGGGTTCACCAGCATGTACCTGCGGACCTCCTCGATCGACAGATCCGCCAGCTCCTCCCCGCCGACCCGCACCACTCCCTCGTACGCGCCGGGCGGGACGTTCACGGCCAGCACCGACGCCAGGTCGGCCGCCGCGCGCGGCTGGTAGGCGGCGATGGCCACGAACTCGCCCGCGGCCACCGTGAACTTCAGCCTGCGCAGGGTGCCGTACCGGACGCAGTCGACGTCGAGGTCCCCGCCCGCGGCCGGGTGTCCCGGCCCGGGGGCCGTCACCGGCGGCGCGGCCAGCACCAGCGCCATCCGCTCGGCCGAGGCCCGCGCCATCATCACGTACTTCGGCATCTCCGAGAACAGCTTGAGGGGCTCCATGATGAACTGCGCCAGCCCCACGGCCATGACGAGTTCCCCGATGTTGATCCGCCCGCTCCACGCCAGCGAACCCGCCGTGAGGGTCACGGCGGCGGCGAGGACCGCGTTGAGGGCCAGCGCGGTGCCCGCGTACACGCCGTTCACCTTGGCGACCGTGATGGCCTGGTGCTTCGCCTCCGTGCTGACCTTGCGGTAGGAGCGGAACGCCGCGTGGTTGCCGCCGAAGCCGTGCAGCGGGCGCAGGCCGGTGATCAGGTCGGCGACCTTCGCGCCCGCCCGCGCCACCCGGGCCTGCTGTTCGCGGGTACTGGAGCCGATCCGCTTGGACAGCACGCTCAGGACCGACAGGATCGCGACGGTTCCCACGATCACCAGCAGGCCGAGCCGGACGTCGGCCAGGCCCAGCGCGACCGCCGCGACGAGCACCGCGACCAGCGAGCTGATCAGCAGCGGCACCACCTCGATGATGTCGGCGGTCTGATCGGCGTCCTCGGTGGCGATGGTCAGCACCTCGCCGGACTTGAGGTCCATGTCCCTGGCCACCGGCTGGAGGCCGCGGCCCGCGACCTTCACCCGCCAGCGGTGTGCCTCGGTGGTGTTGGCCTTCTGGAGGATGCGCATCCCGAACCGCCACGACAGCGACACCGTCGTGATGATCACCGCCAGCGCGGCGATCGACAGGCCGAGCGCGCCGAGGTTCCGGTCCCGCATCGTGTGTTCCACGATCAGGCCGAGCGCGATGGGGAAGGCGGTCTCACCGGCCTGGTACAGGCCCATGAGGACGGTGCCCCCGGCCATGGCGCCGATGTTGCGGCGCAGGGCGGTCCGGAGGATGTCGGACCCCGGCCGGGGCCGCCGCGTGGGCTGCGTGGGCTGCGTGGGCTGCGCGTGCTGCGCGTGCTGCGCGTCAGGAGTGGTCATCGAGATGGCGGGCCATCGCTTCCGGGGTTCGCAGGGTGAACAGGTCTCGGATCGTGATCACGGGGCCGTACTCCCGGCGGAGCAGCCCGATCAGCCGCACCGCCAGCATGGAGTGCCCTCCCAGGGACACGAAGTCGCTCACCGCGCTCACCTCGTCGTCGTCCAGGTCCAGTGCCTCGGCGAAGAACTCGCACACCACGGTCTCGGTCTCCGTCGCCGGTGGCCGCTCCCCCGCCGTGGTCAGCGCGCCCAGCGGCTTGGCCTCCGGCAGTGCCTTGGTGTCGGCCTTCCCGTTGACCGTCAGCGGGATGCTGTCGACCCGGGCGTAGTGCGTCGGGCGCAGGAAGTCCGGCAGCCCGGTGCCCACCTCGGAGGCGACCGCGGCCAGCTCCGCACCCTCCAGCACCAGATAGGCGGCCAGCCGGTACGCGCCGTCGACCTGCGGGTCGGGCTGGGCGACCGCGGCGACGAACCGCACCGCCGGATGCGCCGCGAAGGCGGCCTCGACCTCGCCCAGTTCGACCCGGTGCCCGCGGATCTTGACCTGCTGGTCGGTGCGGCCCAGGTACATCAGGTTGCCGTCGGGCCGCCGGACCACCAGGTCCCCGGTGCGGTACATGCGCTCGCCGGGCCCGCCGAACGGGCAGGCCACGAAGCGGTGGGCGGTCTGGGCGGGCTGACCGAGATAGCCGCGCGCGATGCCGATGCCCGCCACGTACAGCTCGCCGGGGACTCCGTCCGGGAGCGGCCGCAGCCATGGGTCCAGCACGTAGACATCGGTGTTGTCGATGGCCACGCCCACCACCGGGTCCTCGCATTCGAAAGTGCCGACGCCGAGGGTGTTGATGGTGTACTCGGTGGGTCCGTACAGGTTGTAGCCGACCGTCCCCCCGGTCCCGGCGAGCCGCTGCCACAGCGTCGGGGTGACGGCCTCGCCGCCCAGCAGCACCAGCGGCGGACGCCGATCCGGATCGTCCAACAGGCCCACGGCGACGAGCTGTTGGGCGTAGGTCGGGGTCACGTTGATCACGTCGATGCCGTGCTCCAGGCAGTACTCGACCAGCCGGGGCGCGTCACGGCGCAACTCCTCGTCGCAGATGTGCACCTCGTGGCCGTCGGCGAGCCACAGCAGCTCCTCCCACGACATGTCGAACGCGAACGACACGGTGTGCGCGATCCGGAAGACCCGGTGGCCGTGCTCGGCCAGCACCGGTTCGAAGATCCGGCGCTGGTGGTTGATCAGCATGTTGGTGAGCCCGGCGTACTCGGTCACCACGCCCTTGGGCTTCCCGGTCGATCCGGAGGTGTAGATCGTGTACGCGGGGTGCCGCAGCCGGTCCGGGTCGTCCGGCGCGAACGTCACGTACGGCTCGGCCTCGGGCAGCGGACGGTCCAGCTCGATCAGCTCGCCCGTCAGCCGGGGTGACACGGCGCTCACCGTGAGGATCACCTCGGGGCGGGCGTCCGCGACGATCGTGGCGATCCGCTCGTCCGGGTGGTCCAGCTCCAGCGGCACGTACGCGGCGCCGACGCGCAGCACGGCGAACAGCGCCACGATGGAGTCGAGGGAGCGCGGGATCGCGAGACCCACGGTCGCCTCGGGGCCGATGCCGCGCCGCGCGAGCACACCGGCCACGGCGCGGCTGCGGTCGCGCAGCTCGGCGAAGGTCATGGTCGAGCCGTGGGCGACGAGCGCCACCCGCCGCGGGGCGCGGTCCGCCGCCTGGTCGAACCGGTCGACCACGGTGTCCGTGCCGATGTCCGTCCGCTCCCCCCGCGCGGGCTCCGGGCCCAGGCCGCGCAGCGCGCCGACCGGCCCGGTGGCGCGGGCCAGGTCTTCGAGTACGCGCAGATAGTCGCCGAGGAGACGACGGGCGTTCGCGGTGTCCTCGTCGCGGTACTCCAGCTTGACCGTGAGCCGGTCGCCGGGGGTGACGACCCAGGTGAACGGGTAGTGGGTGGAGTCGTCGGCCTTCACCGAGGTGATGCCGTGCCGGGCGTTCATCTCGGCGAACGCGTCCATGTCCAGGAAGTTCTGGAGCACGAACAGGTTGTCGAACAGGGTGTCGTGCCCGCTGGCCCGCTGGATCTCGCCGAGCCCCAGGTGCTCGTGCTCCATCGCCTCGACCCTGGCCGCTTGGACGGCGGACAGATACGCGCCGACCGTGTCGTCCGGCCGGGCCCGCGTCCACATCGGCACGGTGTTGAGCAGCACGCCGACGATGGCGTCCAGGCCCTCGCCCTCCCGGCCGGAGACGGTCACGCCGAACACGGCGTCGCTGCGGCCCGTATGGGCGCCCAGCAGGAGGCCGAAGGCGCCGGTCAGCACCGAGTTCAGCGTGACGCCGTGGGCCCTGGCCGCGTCCCGCAGCAGCTCCGACAGCTCGGCGGACAGCGTGTGCACGAGCGTGGCCGGGAGGTCGTCGGTGAGGGACGGCGCAGGTCCGGCGAGCAGCGTCGGACCGGGGAGCCCGGCCAGGTGCTCCATCCAGAAGCGCTCCGACACGGCGGAGTCCCTGGCGTCGAGCGCCCGGGCATGGTCCTCGAAGCTCGGCGTGGCCGGAGTCGGAACCGGCAACTCGCCCGCGAGGACGGCTTGATAGGCGTCGAACATCTCCCGCAGCACGATCTCGCGGGACCAGCCGTCCCACAGCAGCAGGTGGTAGCTGAGCAGCAGCCCGTCGCGGTCGTCGGGCAGCCGCACCACGGTCAGCCGGATCAGCGGCGGCTCCCCCGGATCGAATCCGGTGTCGCGGTCCCGGGCACGCAGGGCGTCGACTTCGGCGTCCGCGGCGAGGACGACCGTACGGACATCGACCCGCCGCCCGGCCCCCAGGACCTGGACCGGGTTTCCGTCGTCGTCGGTGGCGAATCCGGCACCCACGACCGGATACCGCGCGATGACGTACGCCATCGCCTCGGCCAGCGCGTCGGTGTCCAGGCGCCGGTCGAAGGTGAACCAGCTCTGCGCGACATAGTGTCCGGCCGGGCCCGCCATCTGCGCCTGGAAGAACAGGCCCCGCTGGAGCGGGGTGACCGGTGCGGTGCGCTCGGCCGTCACGGAGGCGTCCGCGAGGTGTTCCAGCGCGCTCCGCCAGTGCGCGGCGATCTCGTCCGGGATGCCCTCGGCGAGGGTGAAGTCCGCGTGCAGGCTTCCGGTGGCCGCGTCGGTCCAGGCGTTGACCTCGACGGCGTACGGGCTGCCCCGGTCACCGCCGGTGATGCGCGGCGCCTGGGACTCGCCGCCCCGGCCGAGGTAGTTGAACAGCACCTGCGGGCGGGCGTTCAGCAGCGGGGCCGTCTGCGGGTTGAGGTATCTGAGCTGCCCGTAGGCGAGGTGTCCGCGCTCGTCCGGCTGGCGTTCGGCCACCTCGTACGCCGCCGCGACGGGGTCGGTGTGCGCGCTGAGCCGTACGGGCGCGATGGAGGTGAACCAGCCGACGGTGCGGGTGTAGTCGTGGTGTTCCAGCACCGGGACCCGGCCGTGCCGCTCCAGCTCGATGGCGAGGTCGGTGGGCGACGGCTGGATGCGGGTCAGCGCGGTGCGCAGGGCGCCGCACAGCAGCTCGGTGAGACCGACGCCGAGGGCCGCGGGCGCGGTGCGCGTCACGCGGTCGCTCACGTCGGGCGCGAGCACGACAGTGGTCTCGCGCAACTCACCGGTAGTCGGGAGCAGTTGGGGCGCGGCGAGCGTGGTGACCCACGCCCCGAGGCCGTCGATCGCCTGGGCGGACCGGAGGGTCAGCGCTTCGGCGTACTCGGCGTACGACGTGGTCGGCGGGGCCAGAGGTGCCCCGCGCAGGGCGGTGGCCAGGTCGTCCAGCAGGATCAGCCAGGACACCGCGTCGACGGCGAGGTGGTGCGCGGTGACCACCAGGGTCCGGCTCGCCTCCCGCCACGAGAACGCGACCACGTTCCCGGACTCGGGGTCGAGCCGTCCGGCGGCCTCGTTCGCCACTTCCGTCGCGTCGGTGGTGTCCGTCGTCACGACGGTGACCTCGCGGGCGGGCTCGGTACGCAGGGCCCACACCCCGTGCTCGACGCGCAGCCGCAGCCGGAGTGCCGGGTGCGCTGCCACGACGGCGTTCGCGGCGCGCTCGACGTCGGCGAGCCCGGTGCCCTCGGGCGCCACCAGCGTTCTGGCCTGGGCGAACCGGGCGAGTGATCCGCCCAGTGCCCGCTGGCGCAGGATGATCGGCGTCGGCGGGAGCGGGCCGTCCGCGCGGCGGACGGAGGCGGGAGCTTCGGCCTTCGGCGCGTGCGTTCCCAGGCGCTCGGCGAGCGCGCGCGGCGTCCTGTACAGGAACACGTCCCGTGGCACGATCGGCAGGCCGAGCGCCCTGGCCCGGTTGATCACGGTGATGGCGACGATGCTGTCGCCTCCGGCGCGGAAGAAGTCGGTGTCGGCGTCCACGGCGGAACCGGGCAGGCTTTCGGCGAAGATGTCGACGAGCACGGGCAGTGCGGCCACAGCAGCGTCTTCGTCCGCGCGTGCGTCGTGGCTGGTCGCGCCCCGCGGCGGAGCCGCACTCGGATACAGCCCCACGCCCCTTCGGGCGCGCTCGATCAGGGCCTTGCGGTCCAGCTTGCCGTTGACCGTGAGCGGCAGGGCGTCGACGGGCAGCACCCGGCCCGGCACCATGTGCACGGGCAGCTTCGTGGACAGCGACGCGACGACGTCATCCGGCACCCGGCCCACGACGTGTGCGACCAGGTGGTCACCGCCGTCCGCCACGGTGACGGCCACGTCGACCACGCCGTCGAGTGCCCTGACCGCCGACTCCACCTCGCCCAACTCGATGCGGAAACCCTTGAGTTGGACCTGATCGTCGGCGCGTCCGGTGAACTCCAGCTCGCCGTCGAGGGTGCGGACGGCGAGGTCGCCCGTGTGGTACATGCGGGAGCCGCCGCCCGCGAACGGGTCGGCCACGAACCGGCCCGCGGTGAGCCCCGGCCTGCCCAGGTAGCCGAGCGACACCTGATCACCGGCGACGTAGATGACGCCCACCCGGCCCGGCGGCACCGGCCGGAGCCGGTCGTCCAGCAGATAGGTGACCAGGCCCGGAATCGGACCGCCGATCGGGCTGACGTCGTCACCGGCTCGGAAGTCCTCGTCGGTCAGCACCCGGTGGGTGACATGGACGGTGGTCTCGGTGATGCCGTACATGTTGACCAGCTCGGGCGATCCGGTGCCGTGCCGCTCGACCCAGCCGCGCAGCCGCCCGAGGTCCAGTGCCTCGCCGCCGAAGATGATCCGGCGCAGTGCGGGCAACGGCTCGTCGGCATGCCGGTCGGCCTCGATGAACTGGTAGAACGCCGACGGGGTCTGGTTGAGCACGGTCACCCCGCGCTCGCGGACCAGCCGGTGGAAGTCGACCGGCGAGCGGGTCAGCCCGTACTCCGGCACCAGCAGCTCACCGCCATGGGACAGCGCGCCCCACAGCTCCCAGACCGCGAAGTCGAAGGAGAAGGAGTGGAACTGGACCCATACGTCGTGCGGGCCGAAGTCCATGTCGGCCCGGGTGTTCGCGAGCAGCGACACCACGCTGGAGTGCGGGACGACGACGCCCTTAGGTTGGCCGGTCGATCCGGAGGTGTAGATCACGTACGCGGGGTCGTGCCACCCGGGCCCGGGACCGGGCTCGGTGGAGGCCCGCGGCAGCTCGTCTCCCTGCACCAGCACCCGGGCCCGCACACCGGCCCGGGTCAGCAGCCGCGTGAAGCGGTCGCGCTGCTCGCGGTCCACCAGGACGACCTGCGGGGCGGCGTCGGCGAGGAGGTACTCCAGCCGGTCGTCCGGGTACGCCAGGTCCAGCGGTACGTACGCGCCGCCCGCGCTGACGATCGCGACCAGGGCGACGACCTGCTCGACGGAGCGCTGGACGGCCACGACGACCCGCCGGCCCGGCCCGACCCCGGCCGCGCGGAGGGCCGAGGCCAGCTCGTTCTTCGCGTCCGCCAGTTCGCCATAGGTGAGTGACCGGGTGCCGCCGTCGAGGTCGCACCGGGTGACGGCGGTGGCGGCCGGGTCGCGGCGCGCGGCGGCGTCGAACAGCGCGCCCAGGGTCGTCGGGGCGACCCGCGCCGCGGGACGCCGGGCGTCGCCCTCCGGGACCAGGGCGTCGACCGGGGCGTCCGGCCGGGTGAGCAGGCCGGTGAGGGCCTGGGTGAACGTGCGCAGGATCGCCCGGGCGGTCGCCTCCCGCAGCAGGGCGCCGTCGTAGATCAGGTTGAAGCGCGGACGGCCGTCGAGCGCGCGCTCGACCACCAGCGTCAACGGGTAGTGCGGGGCACCCTCGTTGACGATGTCGGCGATGACCAGCGTGTCGTCGGGCCGCCGCAGCGCGTCCACATCGGTCGCCACGTCGAACACCACCAGGGTGTCGAACAGCGTGCCCGCACCGGCCTGACGGCCGATCCTCGCCAGTGAGACATGCTGGTGCGGCAGCACCGCGCTCTGGTGTTCCCGCACGGCGGTGAGCAGCTCGCGGGCCGTGGTGGCGTCGGTCCACCGGGCGCGCACGGGGATCGTGTTGATGAACAGACCCACCATGTCCTCGATGCCGGGCACCTCCGCGTCCCGCCCGGACACCGTGGAACCGAACACCACGTCCCGACCGTGCAGGATGCCGCCCAGCGTCACCGCCCAGGCGCTGTGCACGGCCACGCTCAGCGGCACACCGGCCGCGCGGACCGCCGCGTCGATGTCGTCCCCCGGCACCACGGCGGTGTCGGCGAACCGGTCGGACGGGATGTGCCCCTCGGCGATCAGCGAGGGCCCGGGCAGCTCGGCGAGCTGATCGCGCCACACCCGGTCGCTCTCGTCGTCGTCGCGTTCGGCGAGGTGGCGTACGTAGTCGGGGAAGCCGCCACGCGGGTACCCGGTCCCCGGCGCGTGGTACTCGGCCAGCAGCGCACGGAGCATGGGCGGCACCGACCAGCCGTCGGCGATGATGTGGTGCACGGTCTGCACCAGGATGTTCCGGCCGGAGCCCCCGCGAATGAGCGTGTAGCGCATCAGTGGCCCGGTGGCCAGGTCGAACCCGGCGCGGCGGTCCCGCTCGGCCAGGGCGCGGATCTCGTCGTCGGTGATCCCGGGGCGGTCCAGCGTGGTGAAGGGCGCCTCCGCACCGCTCTCCAGCACGGAGACCACGCGGCCGTCGGCGAGGGCCGTGAACCGCGCGGCCAGGTTCGGGTACAGCGTGAGCAGCCGGGTGGCCGCCGCCGCGAGCCGGTCCGCGTCCACCTCGCCGTCCAGCGTCAGCAGCTGCTGCTCGACGTACGCGCCCGCCGAGTCGTCGAAGACCGAGTGGAAGTACAGACCCTCCTGCAACGGGGTCAGCGGCAGGATGTCGCGCAGCGCCGGGCCGTCGAGGGCGTCGACGTCGGCCTGGGTCAGCGCCACCGCGCCGAAGTCGCTGGGAGAGTGGCCGCCCCGGTCGAGCGCGGCCAGCCCGGCCAGGGCCTCCTGGAAGTACGCGCCGAGGGTCGCGATGTCCTCGTCGGTGAACATCCCGTCGGGCCAGGAGATGGCGGTGGTCAGTTCGTAGGCACCGGTCGCGGCGGGTTCGGTGATCGCGTTGAACTCCAGGGCGCGGGGCAGCCGCATCCTCGGGTCGCGCTTCTCGCCCAATTGCCCGGTGGTACTGGCGAGTTGCCAGTCACCGGAGGCGCCCGCGTCGAACCGGCCCAGGTAGTTGAAGAGCACCTGCGGGGCGGGCGCGTCGAACTCGGTGCCGTGCAGATAGCGCAGGGCGCCGTAGGACACGCCGTTGCCCGGCACGCGGGCGAGGTCTTCCTTGACCGCCTTCAGCGCGGAGGCCAGGTACGCGGGCGCCGTGAAGTCGGCTGCCGCGCCGGGGTCCACGGTCACCGGGAACAGGGTGGTGAACCAGCCCACGGTCCGCGACAGCTCCGGTTCGAATCCGGCGGCGTCCGCCACGAAGCGTCCTTCGCGGCCGTGGCCCTCCAGTTCGATGTGCGCGAACGTCTGGTCCTGTCCGAGGTCGCGGCGCCACCGGGCGAGGGTGACGGCGAGCGCGGTCAGCAGCACGTCGTTGACGCCCGCGTGGAACTTCGCGGGGATCTCGCCCAGCAGCGCGGCCGTGGCCTCGGGGCCGACCGAGACGGTCCGCACCCGCTCCCCCGCCACGGTGTCGGCCCCGGACAGCGCGCGCCTGCCCACCGGCCCGTCCGCGCCTGGCAGAGGACGCTGGTAGTAGGCGCGGTCCGCGTCGAACGCGGCCTGCTCCAGCACCTGCGTCCAGCGCCGGAACGACGTGCCCACCCCGGGCAGCTCGATCGGCGCGCCCGAGGCGAACTGCCGCCACCCGGTGGCCAGGTCGTCCATGAGGACGCGCCAGGACACGCCGTCGATCACCACGTGGTGGACGACCACGACCAGCTGCCGTGGCTCACGTCGCCAGACGGCACGCAGCATCACGCCGCCCGCCGGGTCCAGCCCGTCGGTGGCGAGCGCGACACATGCGTCGAGTGGCCGGTCGCTCTCCTGCCACAAAGCCTGCCGTGACGCGGCGGCCCGACCCGCCTCCGGGATGTCGAAACTCCAGCGGTCGCCGCGCACCAGCCTGGCGCGCAGCATGTCGTGCCGCCCGACCACGGCCGCGAGGATCGCGTCGAGGGCGTCGGCGGTCAGGTCCGCGGGGGTGTTCAGCACGACCGACTGCACGAAGCCACGAATCGCGTCCGTGGTCTCGCCGAGCCACTGCACGATGGGCGACCCCACCACGGCACCGGTCGCGACATCGCCGTCGTCCACGGTGGCGGAGTCCTCGTCGAGCGCCACCGCCGCCAGTGCCCCCACGGTGCTGTGGGTGAAGATGTGCCGTGCCGTGAGGTGAAGCCCTGCGTCGCGCACCGCGCTCAACAGCGAGATGGCCAGCAGGCTGTCGCCGCCGAGCTGGAAGAAGTCCTGGTCGACGCCGACCTCGTCCAGCCGCAGCACCTTGGCGACCGCCGCGCACAGCATGCGCTCGTTCTCGGTGGTGGGCGGGACGAGCGCGCCCCGCCCAATCGCGGGCTCCGGCAGCGCGCGGCGGTCGAGCTTGCCGTTCGCGGTGAGCGGGAACTCCTTCATGACGACGACGTGGGCGGGCACCATGTACTCCACCATGTGCTCGGCGGCCCACGCCCTGACCTCGTCCGCGCGCAGCTCCTCGCTCCCGGCGATCGGGATCACGTACCCCACCAGATAGGTGCCACCCGCCGCGTTCTTCTTCGCGACGATGCAGGTGTGCCGTACCCCGGGGTGCTCGGCGAGACCGACCTCGACGTCCTCGATCTCCAGCCGCATGCCGCGGATCTTGATCTGGTTGTCGGCCCGGCCGAGGAAGTCCAGCGATCCGTCCGGGGCGAACCGCGCGAGGTCACCGGTCCGGTACAGCCGGGACCCGTCCGTCGCGAAGGGGTTGGCCACGAACCGGGACGCCGTCAGGCCGGGTGCGCCGATGTACCCGCGCCCCAGCAGGAACCCTCCCACGTACAGTTCGCCGCCGACCCCGACCGGGACCGGGCGCAGTTCGTCGTCCAGCACGTACAGCTGGGTGTTGGGGTTGGCCTTGCCGATCGATGTCGACAGGCGTTCCGCGGCGCCCCGGTAGATGACGTGGGAGACGCCGATCGTCGTCTCGGCCGGGCCGTAGCCGTGGTACAGCAGGATGTCGAGCCGGGTGCGGAACCGCTCGTACAGCTCCGGGGTGAGCACCTCGCCGCCGCACCACACGTGCCGCAGGCTGTCCAGGCGTCCGGAGTCGCCCGCCATCTCCAGCAGGACGTCCAACATGGACGACACCAGGTAGGTGAAGGTGACGCGCTGCTCGGCGATCACGCTCAGCAGATGGTGCGGGTCGCGTTCGCCGCCGGGGCGCAGGACCACCAGCCGGCCGCCGGACACCAGCGGCAGGAAGATCTCGTTGATGGAGATGTCGAAGGACAGCGGCGCCTTGAACAGCGAGGCGTCGTCGTGGCCGAAGCCCAGGATCTCGTTGACCTGCCACAGCAGGCGCTCGCTGATCGCCTCGTGCCGGATCATCGCGCCCTTGGGGCGCCCGGTCGAACCGGACGTGAAGATCACGTAGGCCAGGCGGCTGCCGTCGACGGTGACCCCGGTGCCCTCCGCGGGGGAGGAACCGTAGCGCCAGTCGCCGAGGTCGACGGCCACGGCTTCCGGTTCACCCGGGGCGTGTTCGCCCGAGTCGTTGAGCTGCATCACGACCCCGGCATCGTCGATGACGACGGCGCGGCGCGCGGCGGGCCACTGCGGATCGAGCGGTACGAACGCGCCCCCGGCCTGGAGGACGCCGAGCAGCCCGATCACCATGTCGGCGGAGCGGCCCAGGGAGATGCCGACGACCTGTTCGGGGCGGAGTCCGCGGTCGAGCAGACGGTGCGCAAGACCGCCCGCCAGCCCGGCCGCCTCACGGTAGGTCAGCGAGCGGTGCTCGTCGACGATGGCGATGGCGTCCGGCCTGGTCCGCGCCTGCTCGTGGAACATCTCCACGATGGTCGGGCGGACGCGGTCGGCGTGGTTGTCGTTCCACTCGGCCAGGGTGTCGAGCCTCGCCGCGACGCTGGACGGGCCGATGGTGCCGAGGGGCCGGTCCGGGAAGTCGGCCAGGTCGTCCAGCGCGAGCTGTGCGTCGGCCAGTACGACGCCCTCCGGGAGGGTGATGCTCCGGCCGTCCGCGCCGACCTCCCATTCGCCGGGCGTGGCACCGCCGTTGTCGACCCATCCGAGGACGTCGGCGAACAGGGTGGCGGGGGTGAGGTCGATGCCGTCGGGGCTGCGGCCCGTCGCCCAGTACGACAGCCCGATGGCGCACGCCGCGGCGATGGTCCGGTCGGAGAAGTCGCCGGTCCGGCGGCGTACGTCGGCAACGCGCGTGGGAGAAAGCCGTACGCGACGACTGCTCGGTTCCCTCATCGAAGACTCGGCCATCGAAGACTCAGCGTTCCTTCCGCGTCATGAAAACCTCATCTGAATCCGGAGGGGGATCCCGGGGGGCCTAACTGCCTTCTCGCCAGGCCCGCCACAGCCGCGCGTACCGCCCGCCCAGGGCCACCAGCTCCTCGTGCGTCCCCTGCTCCACCACGCGTCCCGCGTCCAGCACGGCGATCCGGTCCGCCGCCATCGCCTGGGTCAGCCGGTGCGCCACGAACAGCGTGGTCCGGCCCGAGCACGCGGCCAGCACGGCCCGGTCCAGTTCGGCGGCGCCCTCGCTGCCCGCCTCGGCGGTCGACTCGTCGAGCACCACCACCGGCGACCGGCCCAGCACCAGCCGGGCCAGGGCGATCTGGGCGACCTTGGTGACGTCCAGTCGCTCGCCGCCCTCGCCGACCATGGTGTTCAGCCCGTCGGGCAGCGCGTCGACCCACCCGTCGGCGCCGACCGTGCGCAGGGCGTCCATCAGCTCGGCGTCGGTCGCCTCGGGTGCGGCCAGCCGCAGGTCGTCGGCGAGCGGGCCGGAGAACACGTGGGTGTCCTGGGTCAGGATGCTCACCAGGGCCCGGGCCCCGGCCTCGTCCAGTCCGGCGAGGTCGGTCGGCCCGATGTGCACCGATCCGGCCTGCGGGGTGCCGATGCCCGCGATGAGCGCGGCCAGGGTGGTCTTGCCCGCGCCCGTCGCGCCCACCAGCGCGAGCGAACCACCGGCCGGAATCGTCAGGCTGACGTCCCGGAGGACGGGCTCCTCGGCGTCGGGATAGCGGTACGTCAGCCCCGTGACCGTCACCGGGTGCGGCACGGCGTCCGCCGGTGCGATGGGCGCTCCGCCCACCAGCCGGTCCTCCGCACCCTCCCCCAGCACCCCGACCAGCCGGGTCAGGCTCGCGCCCGACTTCTGTGCCTCGTCGAAGGTGAACATGATGGAGCCCAGCGGGGTGAACAGCCGGTGGAACATCAGCGGCGCCGACGACACCTCGCCCAGGCTGGCGGCGTCGGCCTCCAGCAGGGCGTACCCCACCACGATGATCAGGACCAGCCCGATGAACTCGGCGCGGTTCTCCCTGCCGACGAACCGGCCGAAGAACCGGAACACATCGATGCCGAGGTTCCGCACCCGCCACGACTCGCTGGTGACCTTTTCGCGGAAGGCGCCCTCCAGCCGGTACGCCCGGACCGTGTCGATCCCGTTCAGGCCGCTGATGAGCGCCTGCGCGCGGTCGGCCTGGGCCGCCCGCTGCTTCTGGTAGAGCGGGGCGGAGCGGGGCAGGTACCAGCGCAGGGCCAGGGCGTACGCGGGCAGCGCACCGGCGCCCGCCAGGCCGAGCCGCCAGTCCAGCCCGAACATGCCGACCGTGGCGATGACGACCAGCACGCCCGCCGAGAACACCGTGGGGACGGCCGTGCGGATGCCCTTGGACAGCACGGCCACGTCGTCGCCGACCCGGGACAGCACGTCTCCGCGGCCGACCTGCTCGATCCGTGCGCTCGGCATCCCCAGCACCGCGCGGACGGCGCCTTCCCGCAGCCGCGCGAGCAGATCCGCGCCCAGCCGTCCGATCAGATACGTCGACGCCGCGGTGGCCGCCGCGCCGAGCAGCGCGGCGGCCCCCATCAGCACTCCGATCGTGACCAGGGCCGAGCGCGGTTCGCCCTCGACCACCCCGTCGACCACCCGGCCGAGGAGGAGCACCGGGAGCACCTGGAGCGCTGCCCCGGCCACCGTGGTGAGCACGGTGGCGGCCGTCAGCCAGGGCGCCTCGCGGCAGTGCGCCGTGACCCATCGGGTGGCCACGCGCCCGGTGGCCGTGCGCAGGGTGGCCGGGGCCGGGGTGGCACGCGCGTCGGTGACGCTCACCCCCGGCCGGCCGACGTGACGAGCTGGTCGATCGCGTACGGCAGGGACAGCAGGGTGCTCTGGGACATGGCGGCGCCGACGGCCGGGCCCTCGCTGTCGAGCAGGTACGACACCTTGCCCTTCTTCACGGCGTCCAGGTTGGTGAACAGCTTGAACTTCTTCAGCTTCTGCTGGTCCGCCTTGTCGTTGATGACGAAGACGCGGTCGACGTCGACCAGGTCGACGCGCTCGGGGGACAGGACGGTGAAGAACTTCCCGTCCGCGACCTTGTCGATCTGGGTCTGGTAGCCGAAGCCGATGCCCGTCACCAGCCGTCCGCGCACATCGGTGGAGGTGAACGGCGCCACCGAGTTCTCGTACCAGGACAGCGCGACAGCCTTCTGGTCGGCGAACTTCGGATGGGCCTTCTTGGCCGCGTCGAGCTTGTCCTGGATGCCCTGCACCAGGTCGGTGCCCTCGTCCTCCTTGCCCAGCGCCTTGGCGATCTGCACCGCGTTGTCCTGCCAGGGGGCGCTGAACGGCTCCTTCTCGCCCTGGGTGCGGCCCACGGTCGGGGCGATCTTGGAGAGCTTGTCGTAGGCGGCCTTGTCGATCTCGGAGTACACCGCCACGATCAGGTCCGGCCGCAGGGCGGCGATCTTCTCGTAGTCGGGGCCGGAGTCGCCGTTCTTCATGACGACCTCGGGCCGGGTGTCGCCCCACTTGTCCTTCACCCAGGGCCACTGGGTGTTGATGTCGGGCGTCTTGCCCGCCGGGTTCGGGTACTGGTCGACCATGCCGACCGGCTTGACGCCGAGCGCCAGCATGGCCTGGTCGTCCGTGTAGCCCACGGAGACCACGCGCTCGGGCGCCTGGCTGATCTTCGTGGATCCGAACGCGTGCTCCACGGTGACCGGGAAGGCGCCGGAGGCGGCGGCCGGGGCGTCGTCGTTCGACGTGTCCGCCGCGTCGGAACCACATCCCGCGAGGAGGCCGACGCCGAGGGCCGCGGCGGAGAGTGCCGCCGCTAACCGCCGCCGGGGCGTCATACGCGTCGTTCTGTGGAGGAGCATCCGGAATCCCTTGCTGTCGCGCTGTCCGTTACGCCCCGGTCTCAGGGCAGCCACACTTTATCCCGGGCAAGTGAGGCTAGCCTAGCCTTACTTACATATTCCTTTACGGGACCTGGTCGAGCTGAACGTGGGTGCGGCCGATCGGCACGATGAGCGGCCGGTCGCCCACCGGGTCGTCAACCACCGCGGCACGCAGCCCGAATGCCTCGTCCAGCAGCTCGGCGGTGATCACGTCGCGCGGATGGCCCTGCGCCAGGATCGAACCCGCCCGCATCACGATGAGGTTGTCGCTGTACCGCGTGGCCAGGTTGAGGTCGTGCAGCACCATGACCACGGTGCAGCCCGACTCGTGCAGATCGTCCACCAGGTCGAGCACGTCGATCGCGTGCGCCAGATCCAGGTACGTGGTCGGCTCGTCGAGGAGCAGCAGATCGGTGCCCTGGGCCAGGGTCATCGAGATCCACACGCGCTGGCGCTGCCCGCCGGACAGCGAGTCGACCGGGCGGTCGGCCAGGTCCGACACCCCGGTCATGGCCAGCGCACGCTCCACGACACCGGCGTCGTCCGACGACCACTGCCGCAGCCAACTCTGGTGCGGATGGCGGCCCCTGGCGACCAGGTCGGCCACCGTCAGCCCCTCCGGCGCGACCGGAGCCTGCGGCAGCAGGCCCAGCTTCTTGGCCACGTCCCTCGTCCTGAGCTTGACGATGTCCTCGCCGTCCAGCACGACGCTCCCCCTGGACGGCTTGAGCAACCGCGTCAGGGTGCGCAGAAGGGTGGATTTCCCGCAGCCGTTGGGGCCGATGATCGTGGTGATCACGCCCGGCGGGATCGCCACGTCCAGGCCGTCGATGACGTTCCGGCCGCCGTACCCGACCGTGACGTCCTTGGCCGCCAGCCGTGCGAGGCCCTGGGCCCCGGACTCGATCTCGGTGATGCACTCGGTGCTCACAGGTCCCCCTGTATTCAGGATTGCCCAATTGCTTGCCATCTACCTGAGATTCGCCCGTACCAGCAGATAGACGAGGAAGGGGCCGCCGATCGCGGCGGTGACCACGCCCACCGGGAGGGTGATCGGCAGTGCCGTGCGCGCCACCAGGTCCGCACCGATCAGCAGCAGCGCGCCCACCAGACCGGAGGCCACCATCGGCGGCGTCGGACACCTGGCCAGACGCATCGCCACCTGCGGCGCCACCAGCGCGACGAACGGGACCGGGCCCGCCGCGCTCACCGCCACACCGGCCAGCAGCACCGCGCACAGCAGCAGGACGGCCCGTACCGCCGTGTACCGGACGCCCAGGCCCGCGGCGACCTCGTCGCCCAGGTGCAGCGGCTTGAACTGGAACGCGACGCAGGACACGACCACCAGAAGGACGAGCGTGCACCACAGCGCCGTACGGACCTCGCCCCACGACCGGTCGTCCAGCGAGCCCACCAGCCATGCCTGCGCCCGGGCCACGTCCTTGATGTCGGCCGTGACCAGCAGCCATGTCGTGATGGCCTCCATCACGGCGCTCACCGAGATGCCGATGAGGATGAGCCGGAAGCCGTCGATCCCGCGCCGCCACGCCAGGAAGTACACCAGCAGCCCCGTGCCGAGACCACCCGCGAGCGCCGCCGCGGACAGGCCCACGGTGCTTTCCACCGCCGCGGCGGCCCCGCCCGACACCGTCACCAGGAACACCGAGACCGCCCCGGCGCCGCCGGTGATCCCCAGAATGTCCGGGCTGGCCAGCGGATTGCGCGCGATGGACTGCGTCAGCGCCCCGGACACCCCCAGCGCGATCCCCACGACGAGCCCGGCCAGGGCACGGGGCAGCCGCAGGTCCATGATGACGAACCGGTCGACGCGCTCGCCCCCGCCGAGGACCGTGGCGATCACCCGGGACAGCCCGATGGGGAACTCCCCGACGCCGATGGACAGGCAGAACACCAGGAAGGTCGCCGCCGCCAGCAGCAGCGTCACGCCGACGAGCCAGGGCCGCCACACGAACGACACCTGGCCGAGCCGCACACCGGGCGCGACCACCGATCGCTTCACCTCTGTTCCGCTCATGTGTCCTTGAACTTTCCGCGCCACACCAGAACCGCGAAGAACGGTGCACCCAGGAGCGCCACGACCACGCCCGCCTCCAACTCCCCCGGCCGCACCACCAAACGGCCCACGATGTCGCAGACCAGGAGGACGACGGCCCCGAGCAGACCCGCGTACGGCACCAGCCAGCGATAGTCCGGCCCGGTCAGATACCGCGCCACATGGGCCACCATGAGTCCGAGGAACGCGATGGGTCCGCACGCCGCCGTCGCCGCGCCCGCCAGCAGGGTGATGGCGACGATGCCGACGGTCCGGCTCAGCACGATGTTCACGCCGAGGCCCCGCGCCACGTCGTCCCCCAGATTGAGCAGGTTGATGGCGGGCAGCGTGGTCAGGGCCAGCACCAGCCCGACCGCGATGAACGCGGCCACCGGCCAGATGACGTCGAATCCGACCCCGGCCACCGAGCCCGCGTTCCAGAACCGCAGCGCGTTCAGCGACTTCTGGTCCGACAGCGCGACCGCCGTGGTCATCGCCGCCAGGAACACCGTGATCCCCTGCCCGGCCAGGGCGAGGGTCAGCGGGTTGCCGGCGCCCCGGCCGATGCTCGCCAGCCCGAACACCACGATACCGGCGACCGCCGCCCCCAGGAAGGCGAACCAGACGTACTGGAACGGGTCGGCTAGCCCGAACACGGCGATCACCGACACCACCGCGAACGAGGCGCCGGAGTTCACTCCCAGCAGCCCCGTGTCCGCGATCGGGTTGCGCGTGTAGCCCTGGATCAGCGCCCCGCCGACCCCCAGCGCGACGCCCGCCACGATCGCGAGCACCGTCCGGGGCACCCGCACGGTCCGCACGATGAGCCTGATCTCGGTGAGCCGCTGGTCGGGGTCCGGCCCGGCGAACAGCCCGTGCCACACCTCGGCCGGACTCAACGCGCGCGCGCCGACGGCCAGCGACACCGCCGCCACGGCCACGAGGACCACGACGAGCGCGCCCAGCCCCACCCCCCGCCGCCGACGGACCTGCGTGGCGCACCCGGATACGGGGCGTTCGATTGCCGTTGTGCCCATGTCTCAGTACGTCATCCCTACCGCGCCGTGCTGCCGACTCCGTCGGCGACCGGCCGGGCCTCGCCGGGGACGGAGGTGACACCCCGGTCGAGGAGCGAGTCCAGGATCTCGCCGACCCTGATCGCGGTGTTGGACAGCAGGGACGAGGTGATGCCGTGCGTGTGCTCCGTACCGCCCTGGAGATAGATGCCGCAGCGCAGGCCGGGATCGGTCGCGATGCGGTAGTCGCGCTCGACGCGGACCCGGCCCTCGTCGTCGCGGAGGCAGCGGTCGGCCACTTCGCCGAGGAGGCCGATCGGGTCGACGGGGCCGTAGCCGGTGGCGAACACCACGACGTCCGCGTCCAGGAAGGTCTCCTCGCCGGTGACGAGGGACCTCACGGTGGCACGGACCTGAGCGGGGGTCTCCTTGACGTCGGTCAGCCGGGACACGTTGAGGAAGCGCAGCCGCTCGGCGCCGAGGACCTTCTCCCGGTAGCTCTGCCGGTACAGGTCGTCGATCAGGTCGATGTCCACCACGGAGTAGTTGGTGTTGCCGTGGTAGTCCATCAGCTGCCGCTTGACGTCGTCGGGGGCGGCGAAGTAGTCGTCGACCGCCTCGGGGTCGAAGATCCGATTGGCGAAGCCGCTGTCGTCGGCGGGGCTGTAGCCGTAGCGGGAGAAGACCGCGCACACCTCGGCCCCGGGGAAGCGGCGGTGCAGGTACGCGACGTTCTCGGCGGCGCTCTGCCCGGCGCCCACGACGATGAACCGGGAGGGCGAGGTGCCCTCCAAACCGCCGGCCTTCGCCAGCAGTTCGGAGGTGTGCCAGACGCGGTCACCGCGCTCCACGCCCTCCGGCATGAGGGGGCGCAGCCCGGTGCCGATGACGAGGTTGCGGGCCCGGTGGACCTCGAGCCCCTCCCCCGACCGGACCGTCACGTCGAGGTACTCCACGTCCCCGTCCCGGACGACGGGCGCGACGCCGACGACCTCGTGGCCGTAGGACACCATGTCCTCGACCTTGGCCGCGGCCCACTCGAAGTAGTCGTGGAACTCCACCCGCAGCGGGAAGAGGTTCTTGTGGTTGATGAAATCGATCAGCCGCCCCTTGCTCTGCAAGTAGCAGAGGAAGCTGAACTCGCTGGCCGGGTTCCGCAGCGTCACCAGGTCCTTGAGGAAGGACACCTGCATGGTCGCGTCGTCGATGAGCATGCCACGGTGCCAGCCGAAGCGCGGCTGCTGCTCGAAGAAGTGAGCCCTGATCGCCTCGTGTCCGCCGACGCGTGCGTTGTGCTCACCGAGTGCGATCGCCATGGCCACGTTGGACGGCCCGAAGCCGATGCCAATGAGGTCGTGGACCGGTAAGTCGCGGACCGGCAATGCGTCACCAGGAACCCGTGACATGTCACTCCCATCGTGCGGGGCAATCGCCTGTCAGGCGTGCGGAAAGTGCGAAGGGTGGGCACGCCGACGGATCGGCACGCTCACAACTTAGGCGAGCCTAAGCTAAACCTGTGGGGCTGTCGATAGGTCACGACGGAGAATCGGAGGTCCGCACCCGCCAACTAAGGGGTCACATAGGGCCGTTGCGAAATAAGGTAAGCCTTGCTTTACTTTTCCCGGTCATCCCCTGCTGCGAGGAGGAACCCCATGCGGGTCGTCATGTTCGGTTACCAGACCTGGGGGCACCGCACCCTGCAAGCCCTCCTGGACTCCGAACACGACGTCTTACTGGTCGTGACGCACCCCAAGAGCGAGCACGCTTACGAGAAGATCTGGGGCGACTCCGTCGCCGACCTCGCCGAGGAACACGGCGTCCCCGTGCTGATCCGCAACCGCCCCGACGACGACGAGTTGTTCGAGCGCCTCAAGGAGGCCGACCCGGACATCATCGTGGCGAACAACTGGCGCACCTGGATCCCGCCGCGCATCTTCGACCTGCCCCGCCGCGGCACGCTCAACGTCCACGACTCGCTGCTCCCGAAGTACGCCGGGTTCTCCCCGCTGATCTGGGCCCTGATCAACGGCGAGTCCGAAGTGGGCGTCACCGCACACATGATGAACGACGAGCTCGACGCCGGTGACATCGTCCGGCAGGAGGCGGTCCCGGTCGGCCCGAAGGACACCGCCACCGACCTCTTCCACAAGACCGTCGACCTCATCGCCCCCGTCACCATCGGCGCGCTCGACCTCATCGCCACCGGGCAGACGGAGTTCACCCAGCAGGACCGGTCCCAGGCGAGCTTCTTCCACAAGCGGTCCGTCGAGGACATCCGCATCGACTGGACCTGGCCCGCGGAAGACCTCGAACGCCTGGTGCGCGCCCAGTCCGAGCCGTACCCCAGCACCTACGCCTACCACAAGGGCAAGCGCCTCGAGATCCTGGCCGCGGTCGTGTCCGAGGGCCGGTACGGCGGCACTCCCGGCCGCATCTTCTACCGCGAGGGCGACGGCGTGGTGATCGTGGCCGGAGCCGACGCCCGCTTCGGCCGCAACCACGGCCTGGCCATCACCCGGGTACGCACCGAGGACGGCCGCGAGATGGCCGCCACCGCGTACTTCACCTCCATGGGCGGCTACCTGACCAGCCACCCCTGAGTCCGGGCACGTCGGGAGGGGTCCCGGGACCGCCGCGTTACAAACTCCGGGCAGCGACCCTTGGAGAACCGGAGGTTCCATCGATGAGTACGGGCATGCGGCGGCGCGCCGCGACGACGGCCGCGACCCTGACCATGGCGGGCGCACTGGGAGCCGGCCTGATGACACCGGTGGCGTACGCGGCCGGTCACGGGCCCTGCTACGACGGGCGGTGCACCATCACCGTGTCCAGGCCCGGGACCATCACGGTCAACAGCCATAAGTTCGGGTTCGGGAAGCTGAAGGTCACCCACATCAGCTCCCGGACCGTGAGGTTCTCGGCGACCAGCGGCGGTACGCGCCTGGGCGGCAGCACCAGCCCGGGTGGCACCGTCAAGCTCAACAACCTGAAGATCTGGGTGAAGTCGGCCTCCGGCCACAAGGCCAGGCTCGCCCTGTTCCCCACGCGGTACTAGGGTCCTCGGACAGGCCGTGGCCCCGCACCCGCTCGGAGCGGGTACGGGGCCACGTGCGCGGTGCGTCAGAGGCCGGCCGCGGCGCTGTGCAGGTTCTTGGCGGCCAGGGCGAGGCCCTCGGTCCGGGAGTAGGCCGCGTCCTCGTGCTCGATGTTCACGGCCATGTCCGGGTCGACCTCCGCGAGGGCGCGCAGGAACTCGGTCCAGTAGGCGGTGTCGTGGCCGAGGCCGACGGCGACGAACTTCCACGCCGGGTTCTCCGGCCAGGCGTTGCACCAGAAGCCGTATCCGGTGGGCACCTTGCCGGTGGCGTCGGCGGGCACGCGGGTGAACGACGAGTCCAGGACGCCGCGGATGTCGGCGCCGGGGCAGAGCGTCGCGTCCTTGGCCGCGGCATGGAACACCAGCGGGCCGAGCCACTTGATGGAGGCCACGACGTCCATGCCCTGCCACATCATGTGCGAGGGGTCCATCTCCGCGCCGACGTTGGTGGCGCCGGTCTCGTCGACGAGCCGCTTCAGGGTGACCGGGGAGAACACCACGTTGTGCGGGTGCATCTCGACGGCGACCCGGACGCCGTTCTCCCGGGCCAGCGCGTCGATCTCCTTCCAGAACGCGACGGCCACGCCCCACTGGTAGTCCAGGACGTCCATGTAGACGCCGTCCCACGGGTTCACGACCCAGGAGGGGTATTTGGCGTCGGGGTCGGAGCCCGGGGTGCCGGACATCGTCACCACGTACTTCACCCCGAGCAGCCCCGCGAGCCGGATGGTGCGGCGCAGGTCGTCGGCGTGTTTCGGGCCGACCCCGGGCAGCGGGTTGAGCGGGTTGCCGTTGCAGTTGAGGCCGGTCAGCTCCATCCCGCGGTCGGCGAAGGTGGCCAGGTACTCCTCGCGTGCGGTGGCCGAGGACAGCAGCAGGTCGACCGGGCAGTGGGGGGCGGGGATGAAGCCGCCGGTGTTGACTTCCACGGAGGTCAGCCCGTTCTCCTTGAGGATGTCGAGGGCCTCGGTAAGCGTACGGTCGTGCAGACAGGCGGTGTAGGCGCCGAGCTTGAGAGCCATGGGGCGCTGCTCCTTCGCAGGGGGGTGGTCAGGAGGTGGCCGGGATGGTGACGGCGGCGCCGTCGCGGTCGGAGGACTCGACGATGGCCCGGATGATCTCCATGGTCCGCAGCCCGTCGGCGAAGGTGGCGCAGGCCGGCAGCGGGTCCTCGACGCCCGCGACCTGGTCCAGGAAGGCCCGCGCCTGGTAGGTGAACATCTCGGCGTTGCCACCGCCCACGCCCGGCGCCTCCATCGGGTAGCCGCCCTTGAAGTACGGCATCTGCGGGCCCGCGATGATGTGGCGCGCGCCGCGGGTGCGGGCGTCCGGCTGGGCGTCGTCGAAGAGGTACTCGGCGGGCCGGTGCTGGTCGAACGCCGCCCGGCCGCCGAGCCCCACGATGTCGAAGCCGAGCCCGTTGGGCAGGCCGAAGGCGGTCCGCGACAGCGAGAAGGTGCCCACGAGACCGGACTCGAAGCGCGCGGTGAAAGACGCGGTGTCCTCGTTCTCGACCTCACCGAACTCGTCAGAGACGGGCGCGGCGTTGTGGCCGACGACCGCGCCCAGCGGCAGCGGGCGCTTGGGGATCTGCGTCGACAGCGAGGCGCCGGAGACCGCGGCGATGGGACCGGCGATGTACTCGGCTGTGTCGATCACGTGCGCGCCGACGTCCCCGAGCGCGCCGGAGCCGGGGCCACCCTTGAAGCGCCAGCTCAGCGGCCCGTTCGGATGGGTGGCGTAGTCACACCAGTAGCGGCCGCTGAACAGCGTGAGGTCGCCCAGCTCACCGCGCCGGACGTGGTCGCGGACCGCGGAGATGGCGGGAGAGCGCCGGAAGGTGTAGCCGACGGCCGTCACGACGTCGGCGGTGCGCTCCAGCTCGGCCATCGCGCGGGCGTCCTCGAGCGATCCGGCCAGGGGCTTCTCGCACAGCACGTGCTTGCCCGCGGCGACCAGGGCCTCGGCGATCGGGCGGTGCAGGTCGTTGCCGACGACGATGCTGACGGCGTCGATCGTCGGGTCCTCGGCCACCGCCTCCCAGCTGGGGAGCGCCTTCTCGTAGCCGTACCGGCGGGCGGCGTCCTCGCCGAGTGCGACGTTGGCGTCGGCTATGGCGGCCAGACGGACCGGCGGCAGGCCGGCCGCGAAGACCGTGTTGACGTTGCGGTAACCGGCGGCGTGGGTGCGGCCGGCCATGCCGGCTCCGATTACCGCGACGGAAAGGGGCTTGCCGGACGTGGCCATGGATGTGCCCTTCAGCGTGTGCGGGGGTGGTCAGGTCGACGTGGAGTGGTGGTGAGGCAGTGGTGGTCAGGCAGTGGACTGGCCGCGGAAGTGGGCCTCGATGGCTTCCATCGAGCGGCCTCGCGTCTCGGGGACGGTGCGGAGGTAGGAGAAGATGGTGGCGGTGTTGACCGCGGCGAAGAGCAGGAACGTGGCACCGCCGACCGCGGCGATGAGCGGCGGGAAGGCCAGGGTCACCACGAAGTTGGCCGTCCAGGTGCCGAACACGGCCATGACCCTCGCGAATCCACGCAGCCGGAGCGGGAAGATCTCGGAAAGCATCAGCCAGAAGACGGTCGCCACGCCCCCCTGCATGAACAGCAGGAACGTCAGCATGGACGCCAGGACGAGGTAGCTGCGGGCGGCCGACTCGGGCAGGACCAGGAAGCAGAAGGCGATCAGTACCAGCGACACGGTGACGCCGATCTGTCCGGTGAGCAGCATCGGGCGCCGCCCGTACCGGCCGAGCAGCCACATGCCGGTGGAGACGGCGAGCACCGCGACGACACCGTTGGCGATGGTGGCGGTCAGCGCGGCCTGGGCGTCCATGGCCACCTCCTACGGGGTGGGAATTAAAGCGCTTTAAATCGGCTTCGGCGAGTACGATGCCCTCGCGCAAATGTCATGTCAATAGGTTGTCCCCACGCCGTTGCGCGACGCAGTGGCAAATGACCCGCCAGGAGCGGGAGCCCTCACCGGCCGCCCTCACCGGTTGCCCTTCGCGGCGAATGTGGCGACGGTGTGGACGTTGCTCTTGTCGACGAAGGCCGGGCCGGTCAGCACAGGCCGCTCGCCGCCGCCGCTGTAGTTGCCGTTGTTCTTGTAGAGCCACAGCGACTCGACCGCCAAGTAGCCCTGAAGATAGGGCTGCTGGTCGACGGCGAACTGGACACTGCCCTTCTCGATGGCGGAGATGAGGTCCTTGTTGAGGTCGAAGGTGGCGACCTTCGCATTGCTGCCCGCCTCGGACGCCGCCTGCGCGGCCGTGAGCGCGAACGGGGCGCCGAGCGTGACCACTTCGTCGATGGACGTGTCCTGCGCGAGCTTGGCCTTGATCGTCGACTTCACCGAGGGCATGTCGGTGCCGTTGACATAGAGAATGTCGGTCTTGCCGCCGAAGGCCTTCTTCACCCCGGCGCAGCGCTCTTCGAGGTTGACGTCCCCCTGGGTCTGGATGACGCACAGGGCGTGCCGGGCGCCGGTGGTGTTGATCTTGCTGCCGAGCGCCCGGCCCGAGACGGATTCGTCCTGGCCGAAGAACGACAGCAGACCCTGCTTCCTTCAGACGGACATGCCGGCGTTGAAGCCGACGACCGGGATACCGGCCTTCTCGGCCTTGGCGACCACGGCCTTCAGGGCGTCCGGCTTGGCCAGGGTGACGGCGATGCCGTCGACCTTCTGGTTGATGGCGTTCCGCACCAGACCGGCCTGGTCGCCCGCGTTCTCGTCACTGGAGTAGATGAGCTTGACGTTGTCCTTGGCGGCGGCGGCCAGGGCACCCTTACGGATGGTGTCCCAGAAGGTGTCACCCGCGGGCGCGTGGGTGACCATCGCGATCGTCATGCGGGGAGTGGAGGCCTTGCCCGCGGCCACGTTGTTGCCGGACTCCTGAGCCTTCTTCCCGCCGGAGCTGGAACAGCCCGCCAGGATCAGGGTGGCCGAGGCGGCCACGGCCACGACGGGGACGACCCTTCGGGGGCGGGAGAGGAACATGCGATTCATGGCTGGTGCACCTCGCTGTGCAGCTGGAAGGGAGCGGTGGGCAGCGGATCCGCGACTCCGGAAGGGGCTGGGGATGCCCCGAACGCGATTAAAGCGCTTTAAGTGCTGGTACTATCGACTCGTTTCGAGAGCGTGTCAAGGGCGCTGTGCGAGGAGATCGCTGTCCGGGAGGTACAGGTGGACGATGCCGATTCCGAGCGCCGCCAGAACGGCACGAACAAGCGCCCCCGCCTGGAGGACGTGGCGGCCCGCGTAGGCGTGTCCACGGCGTCCGTCTCCCTGGTGCTGCGCGGGGTGTCCGGCCCCAGCGAGCGCACCCGTCAGCGGGTGCTGAAGGCCGCCGCCGAGCTGGGCTACCAGACGGATCGCACGGCCAGCCTGCTCGCCAGCAGGCGCACCCGGCTGCTCGGCGTCATGGTCGACGTCCACAGCCCGTATCACGCCGAAGTGGTCGACTTTCTGCACACGGCCGCCGAGGAGGTCGGCTACGACCTCGTCCTCAGCACCCTGACCCGGACCCGCGACGAGCACACCGCCGTCGATACGCTGCTGGCCTTCCGCAGCGAGGCCCTGATCCTCCTCGGCCCGACCTCCCCCGCCGACACCCTCGCCGCCCTCGACCGCAAGGCCCCGGTGATCGTCGTCGGCCGCCGGATCACCGACGAGCAGCTGGACGTGGTCCGCACCGCGGACGACGACGGGGTCGGCCAGATCGTCGACCACCTGGCGGGCCTCGGCCACCGCGCGATCACCTACGTCGACGGCGGCAAGGGCGTCATCGCCACCGACCGGCGCCGCGGCTACCGCACCGCCATGCGCCGCCACGGCCTGGACGCGCACATCGAGGTCCTGCGCGGCGACAACACGGAGGCGGCCGGTGAGCGTGCAGCCCGCCACCTCCTCGACGGCGCCGCCCTGCCCACCGCCGTGGTCGCCTTCAACGACCAGTGCGCCATCGGCGTCCTGGCCGCACTCTCCCGCGCCGGTGTCGCCATCCCCGGCGAGGTGTCCGTGGCCGGATACGACGACGACACCCTCGCCCGGCTGAGCTGCTTCAACCTGACCACGGTCAGCCAGAACGCCGAGCAGCAGGCCCGGCACGCGGTGGCCGCCGCCGTCGAACGCCTCGACCGGGGCCGCACCGACCCCCGCGAGGTCGTCCTGAGCCCGCAACTCGTCGTCCGCGGCACCGTGGCCGAGCCCGCCTGACCCGCTCCGTACGAAAGCCCGCACGGAAGCTCCGCACGGAAGCTCCGCACGAAAACGAGGGACCCCGGTGCGCCATGCGCACCGGGGTCCCTCATTTGCCACGCGGCAGAGCGCCTCAGATCAGGACTGGGGGCGGCTGCCGTGGTTGGCGCCGTTCTTACGACGGGCCTTCTTCTTGCGACGTCGCTTCGACGACATGTCGCCCTCCTTCCAACGATGCTCTACCTGTACCGATCACTTCGGTGTTCCACGTGGTGATCATGGCGCGCGTACCCAGCTCGCCACGCGTCACCCTTCATTGTGAAGCACCTCACGCCACCGTCACCCGACGAGCTAGCTTGCTAATGCCGCGTCAATCAAGGTTTGCCCGGTAGCGAGGCGTCCTGGTGCGGTCAGCTGCAAGGCGCCGGATCGGCCTCGTAGTGGGCCTACTCGGTCGATTCGGCAACGCCGCAGGGTGAACCTTGGCTGACGCGGCACTAGGACGCCAGCATCGCGGGTGGCATCGTCCACGCCCTGGCCATCGGCGGCATCGCCTTCGGCTACCTCGGCTCCCGCCAGGTCCTCGACTACGGCAGTGAGGCGCGCAACCCACGGCGCGACATCCCGCTCGCCGTCATCGGATCCATCCTCATCCCCATGGTCATCTACCTCGGGCTTCAGATCGGCTTCCTGGGCGCTCTCGACTGGAAGGACGCAGGGCTCGCCCCGGGCGACTGGGCAGGGCTGACCAGCAGCGACTGGGCGTCCTCTCCCCTGTTCTCCGCGCTGGGCGCCGCCGGGTTCGGCTCGTTCGCCACCGTGTTGCTCATCGACGCCGCCGTCTCCCCCGCCGGAAACGGCCGGGTCACCCTGGGCAGCGCCGCCCGCGCCTCCTACGCCTTCGGGGTGGACGCCTACGCGCCCGCGCCCCTGGCCAGGTCAACCGGTACGGCATCCCCTGGATCTCGCTGATCACCGCGCTCGTCGTGAGCGCCCTCACCACGCCACCGCTGGGCGAGCCGTACGACCTGCTCGCCGTCGTCGCCCTCGCACTGGTCAGCTACGGGTGGGCCGTGCGCAGCGGCTTCCGCACCGGACAACTCGACCGGGCCCTCGCGGAGGAGTGTCCCCCGGCCCCGAACCGCCCCGTGGCCGATGTGGTAAATCCGCATTCGGGTGGGTAAGTGGCTTGGTGTGCGCTGGCTGAGCAACATCCGGACAGCGATAGCGTTTGCCCTGGTGGGGCCGCTGATCGTTTCCTTGATGCTGGTGCCGTTCCGTACCACCTTCCCCCGGACCGACGCGGCCCTCGTGCTGGTGGCGGTGGTGGTGGCCGTGGCCGCCCTGGGGTACCGGAGCGCCGGAGTGGTCGCGGCGCTGTCGGCCACGCTCTGCTTCGGCTTCTTCCTGACCCGCCCGTGGGGAGCGCTGTCCGTCACCAGCCCCCAGGAGGGCTGGACGGCCGCCCTGCTGCTCGCCATCAGCCTCGCCGTCTCGGAGCTGGCGGTGCGCGCCCTCAACCAGCGGGACCGGGCGCGGTCAGCACATGACCGCCTCAAGCTGCTGCACGACGCGGGCACGGCCATCGGCGCCACCCTCGACGCGGAGCGGACCGCGCAGGAGCTGGCGCAGGTGGCGGTGGGCCGGTTCGCCGACTTCGTCACCGTCGATCTTGCGGTGTGCGTCCTGGCCGGGGAGGAGATGCCCTCGGAGGGTGTCACACAGGTACGCCGGGTGGCCGTGGCCGGGGTCCGCCGGGATCATCCGCTGCTCCCCGTGGGCGGGCCGCCCCGGCTTGCCCTGTGCGATCCGCTGGCCCGTGGTTCGCCGTGCGGGCGGGCGAGGATCGAACCCGATCTGCGGGCCTGCATCGACTGGCAGGCGCTGGTCCCCGAGCCCGCCGGGGCGGTGCTGGACCACGGCATGCGCTCGCTGATCACGGCTCCGCTGCGGGCGCGGGGCAGCGTGCTGGGGATGGTCGCCTTCTGGCGTACGCGGGACACCCGGCCCTTCACCGACAGCGACCTGTCCGACGCCGGGGAGCTGGCCGCCAAGGCCGCCGCGGCCATCGACAACGCGCGCCGTTACACCCGTGAGCGGGCCACCGCCCTGGCGCTCCAGCGCAATCTGCTGCCCCGGCATCTGCCCCGGCAGACGGCCGTCGAGGTGGCCTCCCGCTACCTTCCGGCGGATTCGCGGGCCGGAGTGGGCGGCGACTGGTTCGATGTGATCCCGCTGTCCGGCAGCCGCGTGGCGCTCGTCGTCGGGGATGTGGTCGGCCACGGCATCAACGCCTCCGCCACCATGGGACGGCTGCGCACCGCCGTACGCACCCTGGCCGATGTCGACCTGCCGCCCGACGAACTCCTCACCCACCTCGACGACCTGGTCATCCACCTCACCGATGACGAGCGGGACAGCGCGGCTGAAGGGGACGAAGAGGACGATGAGGATACGGACACGGCGACCACCGGCGAGGTGGGAGCGACCTGTCTGTACGCGGTCTACGACCCGGTCTCCCGGCACTGCGCGCTGGCCTCGGCCGGTCATCCGCTGCCCGTCCTCGTCGCCCCCGGCGGCCGGGCCGATCTGGTGTGCGGCTTCACCGGACCGCCCCTCGGAGTGGGCGGCCTCCCGTTCGAGACCACCGAGCTGGACCTGGCCGAGGGAAGCGTCCTCGCCCTGTACTCCGACGGTCTGGTGCGCGCGAGCGACCGCGACATCGACGCGGGGCTGACCAAGCTGTGCGACGCGCTGTCGGTGCCGGACGCCTCGCTGGACACGGCCGGCGACACCGTTCTGCGCACCCTGGCGGCCGACCGCCCCGCGGACGACGTCACCCTGCTGCTCGCCCGTACCCGCGCCCTGACCCCCGGCCGGGTCGCCACCTGGGACATCGCAGACGACCCTGCCCTGGTCATCCAGGCCCGGAAGCTGGCCGTGGAGCAGCTCGACGCATGGGGGCTGTGGGATCTGACCTTCGTCACCGAGCTGCTGGTCAGCGAGCTGGTCACCAATGCCATCCGCTACGGCGCCGCCCCGATCCGGCTGCGCCTGATCCGCGACCGCAAGCTGATCTGCGAGGTGTCCGACGCCAGCAGCACCACACCCCATCTGCGCCGCACCCTCGCCTATGACGAGGGCGGCCGCGGGCTGGTGCTCGTCGCCCAGCTCAGCTACAACTGGGGGACGCGCCAGACCACCGCGGGAAAGACCATCTGGTGCGAGCAGAGGCTGCCGGTCACGGGATGAGCGGCCGCACCGCTACGGCTCCCCGCGCCCTTTCCGATCATCACTCTGCGCATGTTCCCGGCGATCGATTACGCTCGGCGGATGGCGAAGTACTTCGATGTGCACCCCGACAATCCCCAAGCGCGCACGATCAGCAATGTGGCCGACAGGATCCGCTCCGGCGCGCTTGTCGCCTACCCGACGGACTCCTGCTTCGCGCTCGGCTGCCAGATGGGCAACCGCGACGGCATCAGCCGGATCCGGTCGATCCGTAACCTCGACGACCGTCACCACTTCACCCTCGTGTGCCAGGATTTCGCGCAGCTGGGTCAGTTCGTGCACATCGACAAGGATGTGTTCCGCGCGATCAAGGCGGCGACCCCCGGCAGCTACACCTTCATCCTGCCCGCGACGAAGGACGTGCCGCGGGCCCTGCCGCATCCGAAGAAGAAGACGGTCGGGGTGCGGATTCCGGACCACGCCGTCACCCAGGCGCTGCTCGCCGAGATCGGCGAGCCACTGCTGTCCAGCACCCTGCTGCTGCCCGGCGAGGACGAGCCGATGACGCAGGGCTGGGAGATCAAGGAGCGGCTCGACCATGTGGTGGACGCCGTGGTCGACTCGGGCGACTGCGGCACCGAGCCGACCACGGTCATCGACTTCTCCGACGGCGAGGCCCGGATCGTACGCCGGGGAGCGGGCGACACCGCGCGGTTCGAATAGGACTAATCGTCGATGCACTTGGGGTACTTCGAGCCCCGGTTGCAGTCGTGGTAGTCGTACTTGCTGACCCGGAACTTCTTCTCCTCGCCCCCCTTAGCGGGATCGACGACCAGATAGAACTTCTTCCCGTCCTTCACCTTCTCGGTGACCTTCCCCTCCGGGCCTTTCTCGAAGTCCTGTGCGCACCCGGTGAGCGCGAGGGCGGTCACGGCCACGAGAGCGAGGGCGGGGGCGAGGCGGCGTTGCATGTGGTGCTCCTGATCGACTTGAAGACGAGGGCAGTCTAAGGTCATCCGCCGCCCCGCTGAGCAGGCAGGGTCCGGCGATCACACCCCCTTCACACACGGCGTCCGGGGACCGGGTGAATCGGGGCCTCGCGGGCTACCGTTGGGGCGAAATGGCTCCGCGCTGTGCCACTTCCCGCTCGACGGCTGATGGCGGTCAGGGCGGGCCGGGCGCCCCGATGCGGACGTCCGGCCCGCCGGTCCTATCGCGAACGGTCAGGAGGGGTTGTCCGCGTGGGTGAGGGTCGTCCAGGCGTTGAAGTAGTTGTCGGTGCCGGACGGGCGGTGCGCCTCGGTGTACTTCTGGGTGTTGGACATGGCGATGCCGAGGCGGTTGTGGAGGGCGTTGAAGCCGACCTCGGTGACCTCGTCGAGGCCCTTCTTGACCGAGCCGCCGCACAGCCAGGACGGCACGGTGGCGCCGTTCTCGTAGGACGTGTGGAAGCCCAGGGCCTGGCGCAGCCGCTCCCGGATCTTCGGGTAGAGGTCCTGGCCCTGGATGCGGCTGGTCTCGGCGATGTCCGCGATGGAGGCGATGCCCCAGCCGGTGTGCCCGAAGTCGCGGCAGGTCTCCTGGGAGAGGCCGTCCGTGAAGGTGCTCTGGCCCTGCCAGTACTTCACGATCTCGGCCTCGGTGTCGATGCTGCTGTTCGCGGGCGGCTTGGGCAGATCGCCGTCGGAGGCCAGGTAGACGTACGCCGGGACGCGGGCGAGGTAGGTGCTGACGGCCTTGTCGTAACTGGCGCGGTCCTCGATGAAGACGGAGATGCCGATCGCCGCCTCGGTCATGACCAGTTGCCAGTTGCCGTTCTTGGTCTCGGCGCCGCTGATCACCTCGGGGAGGTACACGGTGCGCAGCATGGTGGCGAAGCGGCCGGAGTTCGCCCAGCCGCCGTCGTAGGTGTACTTGATGATCTCGGCGGCACGTGGCCAGGTGGATCCGGACCAGCCGCTCTGGAGCGGGGCGTTGCTGTTGGTGTGATCGGTGATGGTCGCGGACCAGGCGTCCATGATCTCGATCGCCTTCTTGGCGTATCTGCTGTCCCGGGTGAAGTACCAGGCGAGCGCGTCGGTGTAGGCCGCGATGGCGTCCTGGCGCTCCTCGGTGCAGCCGTTGTTGGGGTTGGACGACGATCCGCATTCCACGATGGCGCGTGGCTTGGGGTTACGCGACAGTGAGGCGTAGGAGCTGGCCATCATGCTGTCGTACGCGGCCTTCCAGGGCTGCTGGCCGGCCTGCACCTTCGCCCGGGCGTAGTCGAGTTGGCCCCGGCTCACCAGCACCCCGGGGTGGGTGAAGGTGGTCGGCGCGGCGGTCGCGCGCGGGGCCGGGCCGGTGAGCTGAAGGCTCACGAGCCCGGCCAGCAGGGCGAGAACACTGAGCAGGGCGGTTCTGGGTCTGATTCTGGTTCTGGCTCGTGCCATCCGATGACCTCTTCCATGCTCGTTGGCCTGGACCAAGCTGCATAGTCGTGGGCATGTCAACACTTGTCAATGCTCGTGTATGTGGCCGGTGTTCATCTCCTTGTCCATGAAGGTCACTTCGGCAGATCACCGTGTGGTGTTATGACCCGCCGGTGGTCACGCTCGCTGCGGTCGCCGTCCGCGCCGAAAACTAAGGTGGCCCCCGACACAGCCAGCGGAGAGGCGAACCGGTGAATACGGAATCATGGCCCGAGTCCTTCTATCGGCACCTGGGCGGCGGTCGATACGCGTCCAGTCCCGCCACGGCGGGGCCGTGGAGCCCGAAGACGCAGCACGGCGGCCCTCCCTCCGCGCTGCTGGGCAGGGCGCTGGAACGGCACGCGGCCCGGGAGGGATTGCGCATCGCCCGCATCACGCTGGATCTGCCGCGCCCGGTTCCCGTGGGCGAGTTGGAGGTCCACGTCCGTACGCTCCGCTCGGGCGGGCGCACCGAGCTGCTGGAGGGCGAGCTGACGTGCGACGGCACGAGCGTGCTGGTGGCACGGGCCTGGAAAATCGCCGCCAGCCCTGCCGACACCCCGTCGCTGCGGCCGGTTCCGGCCCCGCCCGGGCTGCCGCCGGCGCAGCCCGCGCAGACGATGGCGGGCGCCTACCTGGACGGCTACCTCTCCGCGATGGAGTGGCGGTTCGAGCCGGGGAAGGCGTTCGACACGCCCGGCCCGGGCACGGCCTGGGCGCGGCAGCGCATTCCGCTGGTGGCCGGTGAGGAGGACACTCCCCTGACCCGCGCCCTCACGCTGGCCGACAGCAACTGGGCCGTGGCGTTCGAACTCGACCATCAGCAGGGGTTCGTCATCAACACCGACATCACGCTGGCGCTGCACCGGGAACCGGTCGGCGCATGGTTCTGCATACGCGCCGCCACCGCGGCCAGCCCCCACGGGTCCGGCCTGGCGCTCGGGCAGCTCGACGACGAGGCCGGGGACTGCGGCCGCATCCTCCAGACCCTGCTGGTCGCCGACCGCTGACGGAACGTACCATCCCGGCATCGCGGGGCCCGCCATGCCCTCCGGCTTGCCCCGCCACCCGTCAGCAAGGAGTTCTCATGTCCAAGCCGCCGCTGCCGCCCGAGGCCGTCGCCCTGCTGCGCGGCCCCAATCCAGCCGTCATGGCCACCGTGCGCTCGGACGGCACCCCCGTGTCCACTCCCACCTGGTACGCGTGGGAGGACGGCCGTGTCCTGGTCAACCTGGACGACGGCCGGGTGCGGCTGAAGCACCTGCGGCGCGATCCGCGGGTGACCCTCACCGTCCTGGACAAGGACGACTGGTACACCCATGTCACGCTCATAGGACGTGTCGTCGAGATGCGTGAGGACGAGGGCCTGGCCGACATCGACCGCATCGCGCACCACTACATCGGTGGCCCGTATCCGGACCGGGTCCGCGCCCGGACCAGCGCGTGGATCGAGGTCGAGCGGTGGCACGGCTGGGGTTCGATGAAGGACAACGACCAGGCCTCCGTGTAAGCCGTCGAACACCCCCGGGGCGGGGTTCTCCGCGTCAGGCGGGGGCGGCCTCCCTCCGGTGTTCCGGGGACGCCGTCGCCGCCTCCTCGTGCTCCGTGATGCCGAGCTCCACCCGGGCGCGGTCCACCATCCGGCGGGCGTGCCGCAGCCCGATGCGGTCCAGTACACCGGCCAGCTCGGCGAGATCGGCGGCTGTCCCGTCCCGGTCGCGTCCCAACCGGGCCAGGGACTTGACGAGCCCCAGCCTGGCGAGGGCCTCGCCGCGCGGCTCGCTCATGGTGCGGAACTCGGCCAGCGCCTCCTGGTAGATGTCACGCGCCTCGGCGAAGCGGCCCGCGCGATAGAGCACATTGCCGCGCATCTTGTGGTTGTAGGCCAGCGCGCTCATCAGGTTCATCGTGCGGCACGTCACCTCCGCCTCGGCGAGCAGTTCCAGCGCACGGTCCGCGTCGCCGTCGCGCACCGAGACGATGTCGGCCAGACCGCGCAGTGCCCAGGCGTGTCCGCGCCGGTCATCGGCCTGTGCGGCGATCGCCGCGGACTCCTCGAACATCGCGTACGCCGTGTCGTAGGACCCGGTGTTGCGATGCATCTGGGCGATGCCCTCCAGCGCCCAGACGGTGTGCCGCGCCTCGCCACGTTCCCGCGCCTCGGCGAGGAGTTGCTCGTGCAGCGCGCTCACGGCCTCGTAATCCCCTTGGATACGGCCCGTCTCCGCCATGCCCGCGAGCGAGTAGCCGCGGGCGAGGATGTCCCCTCCGCGTTCGCCGAGTTCGGCCGCGAACCCGAGCAGCCGCCACGCCAGCGCCAGGGCGCCCCGCTGCCGGGCGAGCGTGCCGCCGCTCCACAGCGCCCACGCCATCGCCCCGGCGTCCCCCGCCGTGCGGGCCGCCCGGTAGCTGGCCTTCCACTCGCGGTCGGCATCCGCCACGTGTCCCAGCCTGCGGTGAGCCTCGGCCACCGCGAGCCCCACGCGTGCCGTCTCACGCGGGCAGCCGCTCCGCTCGGCCGCCCGCAACTGCTCGGTGCCCGCGGCCAGTACGTCGACCAGTGACGAGTTCACGGACAGGGTGGTGGTGAGGGAGCCCTGGTACTCCGGGGCGAATGCCTTGCCGTACATGGATGCCTTTCCGTCGGTGATTCCCGCGGAAGCGCATGCCACCTGCTATACACCGCGTCTATACATCACGTGCATAGCAGGGCGCAAACGACCCCCTCTCCGGTGGCCGCCGCGCGTCCGCTGCCGATCAAGACGCGATATGGCCCGGGGAGGTTGTTCCGGATCCGTGTCACTCACATATGGTGTCCCGGACGGCCGGACGGCCGCCCGGGAAGCCGCCATGTCAGGCGCGGGGCAGCCGATGACACACAGCCGTCACACGCCAACGGAAATGCGGGGCCGCCCCCGTGGGTTCGCACAGACATGACCGTAGGAGTAGCACTCACCGCCGCAGACGCGGACAACCAGATCGACGCGAGCGTGCACCTCGCCAGGGAAGCCGCGGCCGCCGGGATGCGGTCCGCCTGGTTCGGCCAGACCTTCGGCGCCGACTCGCCCCAACTCGCGGCCCTCGTCGGGCGCGAGGTACCGGACCTGCACGTGGGCACGTCCGCGATCCCGGTCTTCGGACGTCACCCGTTGCTCGTGTCCAGCCAGGCCCAGACCGCGCAGGCGGCCACGCACGGCCGCTACCACCTCGGCCTGGCGCTGGGGACCAAGCTCCTGACGGAGGCGGGCTTCGGTCTTCCCTTCGAACGGCCCATCGCCCGTCTGCGTGAATTCCTCACCGCGCTGCGGCAGTTGACCGAGACCGGCGCCGCCGAATTCCACGGCGAACTGCTCACCGCGACCACCCCGCTTTCCGCCCGCGTCCCGGGTGCCGAGAGCGGCGTACCGCTGCTCGTCGCCGCGATGGGCCCGCAGGCGCTGCGGGCCAGCGGGGAGCTGGCGGACGGCATCCTGCCCTACCTCGCCGGGCCTCGCGCCCTGGCCGAGCACATCGTCCCCGCCGTCACCGCGGCTGCGGAGGCCGCCGGTCGTCCCGCGCCCCGCATCGTGGCGCTGGTGCACGGTGTGGTCACGGACGATGCCGACTCCGTGCGCGAGACGGTGGGCGAACAGCTCGCGTTCTACGAGCAGATCCCCTCCTACGCACGGGTCATCGGACTCTCCGGCGGCACCCGGGCCGTCGATATGTCCGTGATCGGCGACGAGAAGACCGTGGCCGCCGAGGTACGGCGCTACCGGGACGCCGGGGCGACGGAGGTGGTGTTCACGGGGACGGAGTCCGTCGGTGACGCCGCCCGCCGCCGCACCTGGGCGCTCCTGGGCGAACTGGCCTGACCACACCCCCGCGACTCCCGAAGAGTGAGGAAGACACCGAGGAGATGACCACATCAAGACCATCCTTCAGCCCTGACGCCCCGAGGAGGATGAGCCGAATATTGGCTTCCCCTTAACGAACCGCTGGAGTGACGCTGGCTTCGCCCTGGGCCAGGGGCAACTACGGTGGTCTGCGGCCCCGCCCGTACGGAGGAAACATGTCACCCGATTCCGGCTCGCCCCCTTCACCGGACGACCACTCGGCCGCCGAGACCCGCGTCGGGCCAGGTGAGGAGGGAGACGACGGGTCAAGCGCCCGGGACCGCTGGAGGAACCACAAGACCACGGTCCTCACCGCGGCCGGTACCGCTCTGGTCCTCGCCGGATGCGCCCTGGCCATGTCGACGATCATCGACTCGGCCTCCGTCTCCTTCGGCAGCAGGCAGCCCGCGGGAGGACAGGTCTCGCTCACCGCCCCTCCGAGCCAGGGGGACGGGTCCGCCCCTCCGCCCGCCCGCGAAAAGACTCCCCCGACCGGCTCCACCGCCCCTCAACCGTCGGCCAGCAGCGGTCCGGAAAGCCCCTCTCAGGACGACGAGGACGACCGCGAAGACAGCCACGACGATGAAGACGACGAGGACGATGAGGACGACGACGGATAAGACCCTCTCCGGCACCCCCTCTAAGGATCGCGACGCTGCCCCTCGGAAGGACGGCTTCCACCCCGATCTGCCTGACCATCCCGACGGCGGTACCGCGCTGCCGCTCCGCGCGCGGCTGCACCACATCCGCGCCGACGCCCTCGACGGCGACACCGCCCAGTCCGGCGGGATGCGGCGGTTCGCCGCGATCAGCGGACGCAGCGTCGGATCGGAGCGCATCTGGATGGGCCAGACGCATGTCGCCCCCGACACCGCGTCGTCCAACCACCACCACGGGGCCTCCGAGACGGCGATCCACGTGGTGAAGGGGCACCCGGAGTTCGTCTTCCTCGACGACTCCAGCGGCACGCCCGAGGAGGTCCGCATCCGCACCTCGCCCGGCGACTACATCTTCGTGCCGCCGTACGTCCCGCATCGCGAGGAGAACCCCAGCCCGGACGACGAGGCCGTCGTGGTGATCGCCCGCAGCACCCAGGAGGCCATCGTCGTCAACCTGCCGGAGCTGTACGTGCTCGACACCGCCCCCGACGCCGGCTGACGCCCACTCCGGCCCGGCGGGCGGCCGGTGCGGCCGGGTGCCGGCCCGCACCGTCGAGTGCGACGGCGAGATGGGGGGCGGCCCTCGTGGCGGCCCGTCATGAGGTCTGCTCGGGCGGGTTGATCCGCGAGGTCTTGATCGCGGATGGCTCGGTGCCCCACTTGTCGAGGATGCGGGCGTAGGTCCCGTCCTTGATCAGCTCGTTGACAGCGGCCTGGAAGGCCCGGGTGAGCCGTGATCCCTTCTTGAAGGCGAAGCCCACGTCGAGCCGGTGGTACTCACCGAGGAAGGTGGTCTTCGCGGCCTTCTGGGCCGCCTGGTAGCGGAGGCCGTTGATGGTGGACATCTCCACGTCGATCCGGCCCTGCTGGAGTGCGGTGAGGATCGCCCCGTTCTCCGAGTAGACCTTCACCTCGTACGGCTTCTTGCCCGCCTTGGCGCACACCTTCTTCCGGGCTTCGAGCGTCGCCTCGAGGGTGGTACCCGCGCCGGTGCCGATGGTCAGGCCGCACAGCCGAGTGAGGTCGGTGACCTTGCCGCCGAGCGCGGTGTTGCCCTTCTTCACCGCGAAGCCCTGGCCGTCGTTGATGTAGGTGGCGAAGTCGACGGTCTTCAGCCGCTCGGCGGTGACGCCGAAGTTGCCGGTCCCGACGTCGAACTTGCCGCTGCCGAGGGCGGGCAGGATCGTCTCGAACGAGGCGTCCTGACGCTTCAGCGTGACGCCGAGGACCTTGGCCACCGCGTTGGCGAGGTCGATGTCCTGGCCCACCGGCTTTCCGCCCGTCCCCTGCGGGTAGTACGCGTTCGGCGGTCCCCCGACCGAGCTGCCGATCCGCAGCGTGCCCGACTTCCTGAGATCCGCAGACAGTGGCGGCACGACAGCGACAGATGGAGGCGGTAGCGGCGTGGCACGGCGTAGTGTCCACTGCGCGCGTCCCGGCCGATCCTGCCCCGGAACGATGCGACGGACAGCGAGGACGGCGCGGCTTTCCCAGGTGTGACGGACACGTTTCTGCCCAGGTCGGGTTCTTCGCTGGTGGTGAGACGTACGGTGAGCGGCCGGCGGCGGACGGCCTGCGGTGAGCGCGCGGCGGCGTTCGCCCGCATCGGCGCATGACGACGCTGTCGGATATCCCCGATGGCCGATCGGCTCAGGCGAGAGGACTTGCGGCGCTGCACACGCGCAGCAGGTCGATGTGGCGGCGGGAGGTCAGAAGGGGAGATGGCCGATGCGTGCGGACCTCCCGGTCGGCGGCCGCAGCCAACGCGCGCGGTCGCGTGTTTCCGTTACCGCATCCACCACCGTCACGCCTGCTCCCCTTCCTTCGGCACGGGCCGCCTGCCATCATTCCCTATTAATTCAGTAGGAAAAATAGGGAATCAGGCCGCAGACGTCCACCCGCTATCGTCGGCCCGTGAACGTGTTGGCCGGTCCGGCTCACGCCGAGAGGCTCCGGCCCGGAGGTGACAGGTGACGGCGGAGAGCGGCGGCAACGGGTCACGGTTCGAGGCGGCCACGGGTGACGAAGAGCCCCTCGGCGTGGGCACCCGGGAGCGGGTGGCGGCGGTGCGGGCGGCGTTCGACGGACTGCGCGAGATCCGCCGGCTGATGAACACCGACCGGGACGACCCCCTCGCCGCCCCCGCCCCCTGGGAGCGGCACCAGCCGGTACGGGCCGTGGCCATCGCCCTGGAGGCGGCGGCCATCCCGCCCTCGGCCGTCGGCGCCGACGGCCACCGGCTGGTGACGGGATACCGCTGCGGCGAGGCCGAGCAGCCGGGGGTGGTCCGGGTCGAGTGGCTGGGGCCTCCGGGAAGTGGCGCCGCGTACGCGGCGGGAGAGGAGCTGGCCCGCTGCGCCCGCGTGCTGCGCGAGCTGGGCTGGGAGGCCCTGGAGTACCGTGGTCACGGCCGCCACCGCTACCTGGAGGTCGAACCCCTCCCCTGACGCCGGGCGGGCGCCGCGCATCCCGCGGCGACGCACGCGGCGGCGAGGAGGATGCCGAAGCCGACCGTCAGGGCGGTGGTGTAGCCGTGCACGGATGCCGCGGTCGGCGTGGTGTCGGGTGCGGACGCGAGGTGGGCCGCCGTGGCACTGGCGGCGATGGTGTTGAGCAGTGCGGTGCCGAGTGCGGCTCCCAGTTGCTGGGAGGCGTTGTACGCGGCCGACGCGGCGCCGACGTCGTTGCGGTGCAGGTCCGCGGTGGCCAGGCTCGCCGTCGGGGGCATGACGCAGCCGAGGCCGAGCCCGGTGAGCACCAGGGCGGGTACCAGGTGGAGCGGCAGGATGTCCGTGCTCTGCGGTGTCAGGCGGGTCAGGACGAACATCCCGGCGGACGCGGCGAGCAGGCCGGGCAGGATCAACGCCGCGGGGGCGACGCGTCCGTGCAGTCTCCCGGCGATGAGGGTGGATCCGAGCAGGGCGGCCAGGGCGTTGATGATGAGCGTCAGGCCCGCCCGGACCGGCGAATAGCCCAGGACGGTCTGGGTGTAGTAGCTCAGGAACAGGTAGAAGCCGAACATCGCGACGAACATCAGGGTGATCGAGACGAACGCACCGGCGCGGGCCCGGTGCAGAAGTACCCGCATCGGCAGCAGCGGGCGGGGCGCCCGGACCTCGACGGCCGCGAACGCGGCCAGCAGCAGGACACCCCCGGCCAGGAGCGCCAGCACCTTCGGCGCGCCCCAGCCGAGCGGTTCGGCTTCGTTGAAGGCGTACACCACGGCGGCGAACCCGGTGGCGCTGAGCAGTGCGCCCGCGACGTCGAGCCGTCCGCCACCGCGGGCCGGGCGGGCCGGGCGGTCCGGTGGCACGAAGGTCGTGCCGAGGACGGCGAGGAGGGCGACGGGGACGTTGACGTACAGACACCAGCGCCAGCTGACGTACTCCGTCAGCAGTCCCCCGGCGACCAGGCCGAGGGCCGATCCGGCGGCGCCGACCGCGGCGAACACACCGAACGCCCGGCCGCGTTCGCGCGGCTCGGTGAACGTCATGGTCAGCAACGACAATCCGGCGGGCGCCAGGACGGCGGCGAACACACCCTGGAGGGCCCGGGCCGCGAAGAACATCCCGGGAGCCGCGGCGGCCCCACCCAGCGCGGACGCCGCGGCGAAGCCGACCAAGCCGACGACGAACGCCCGCCGGTGGCCCAGCACGCCGCTGATCCGGCCCCCGATCAGCAGTAACCCGCCGAAGGCCAGGGCATAGGCGGTGATCGCCCATTGCCGGTTCGCCTCGGACATGCCGAGCGCGCTCTGCGCGGAGGGCAGCGCGATGTTCACTATCGTCCCGTCCAGCACCACGAGCAACTGGGCCGCGCTCACCACCGGCAGCGTCCACCACCGCCGCTGCGGCGCGGGGCGTTCCTTGGTGTCGGGAGCGTCGGCGGCAGGCTCCGCCTCGGGCGGTTCGATGTCTTGGGCATCCATGAATTCAAGTGTTTCGTTGAAGTCCTCCCGGAGACTTTTCGTCGCCCCTGGGCCGTCGGTTCAGGGTCGGCGGGCGGACGACCCTCAAGCCGCCGGTTGAACCCGGCCACGCAGGATCAGCATGGCCAACCCCTCCGCGTCGAGCCGTTCCACCCGCTCCCATCCGTCGCTCAGCAGACCGATCTCCGTCTCGTCCAGCGCGATCCCCCGCCGCTCCTCGGGGGTCGTCGCGGCGAGCGGTGTGATCACCACGATCGCGCCGCCTTCCCCCAGCCGACGGCCGAGGTCGTCCATGACCCGGGTGCGGTGGCGGAAGAAGGCATAGACGAGCCTGAGGGTGATCAGGTCGTAGCCGTCCCGGTGCAACGGGGCGAGGTCGTCCCGCTCGACGTCCAGGCGCAGCCACCGCACACCCGACGGGTGATCGGCACCGGCCTGAGCGAGGGCGCTGTCGGCCCAGTCGACGGCGTCCACGGTGTAGCCCACCGACGCCAGATGCGCGGCCAGTTCGCCCAGGCCGCAGCCCACGTCGAGGGCACGGCCGCCCCCGGCGGGGGCGGGCACGTGCGCGGACAGCAGTGCGCGTTCGGTGTCCCCGAGGGGCCGGAATGTCTTCCCGTCGGCGTAGTGGGCGTCCCACTCGTCCTGCCGTGTGTGTTCCAACGGACTGCTCCTCGGGGGGTGGTGGCGACTGCCGGAGGATCTCCCCGGGTTTCCGCTGGTCCAACCAGTCGGTATGTTGCCAGTCTGCCGAACAGACCCGTTGGGAGTGCCCCATGACGCAGCAGTCCGTGCCGTCCGCACCGCGCATCGAAGGCCACTGCGACCCGCGGTTCGCCGCCGTGCGTGCCGCGTTCGAAGCCAACTTCACCGAGCGCGCGGAACTGGGCGCGGCGGTGGCGGTCCACGTGGACGGGCGAACCGTGGTGGATCTGTGGGGCGGTTGGGCGGATGCCCGGCGCGAGCGGCCGTGGGAGCGGGACACCGTGGTGAACGTCTGGTCCACCACCAAGGGGGTGACGGCGCTGTGCGCCCATGTGCTCGCGGATCGGGGGCTGCTGGACTTCGACGCTCCGGTGGCCTCGTACTGGCCGGAGTTCGCGGCGGCGGGCAAGGACACCGTGCTCGTGCGCCATCTGCTCTCCCACCGGGCGGGCCTTGCCGGGTTGCGGGAGAAGCACACCGTGGCCGATCTGTGCGACTGGGAGAAGACCTGTGCGCGGCTGGCCGCCACCGAGCCGTGGTGGGAGCCCGGTACGCGGTCCGGATACCACGCCATAACCTACGGACACTTGGTCGGCGAGGTGATCCGGCGCATCACCGGTGTCCTGCCCGGGGAGTTCCTGCGCCGGGAGATCACCGGGCCGCTGGGGATCGATTTCAGCATCGGGCTGCCGGAGAAGGAGGCCGGGCGGGCGGCGGAGCTGGTCCATCCGCCCGCCGCCGCGTCCAGTGAACAGGCCGCGGTCTTCGCCCAGTTGGAGCCCGTCGCGATCGCCGCACTGGCCAACCCGCTCGTCGGGGCCGCCGAGGCCAACACGCCGCGGTGGCGGGCGGCCGAGATCCCGGCCGCCAACGGCCACGGGACGGCCCGTGCGATCTCCGAACTCTACGGCGTCTACGCCCGCCATGGCCTGTCCGGGGACCACCGGGTGCTCTCGCCCGAGGCCGTCGAGCGTGCCCGCGAGGGGCAGGGGGCGTGCCGGGACCTGATCCTCGGACACGGCTTCACCCATGACACCGAAACCGGGCTCGGGGTGTGGCTGAGCGGCCCCAACCACTCCTACGGCCCCAACCACCGCGCCTTCGGCCACGACGGCTTCGGCGGCTCCTGCGGCCACGCCGATCCCGAAGCCCGGGTCAGCCTCGGCTATGTCATGAACCGCATGGGTCCGCGCATCGCCGACGACCCCCGGAAGATGGCCCTGATCGACGCGGTGTACACGGCACTGCGTTGACGCTGTCGTCGAGGTCGCCGTTGACGTTGCCGTCGGCCTGAGAAAAAACTGTTATCGGCGGTGGTGTGGCTCCGTCTCCTGAGCGTCCCGTGTCATTCCCGTTCAGGAGTTGAGCCACATGCCGCACGACAACAAGCACCGCCTCAGCCGCAGGGGCCTCTTCACCCTCGGCGTGGCCTCGTGGCGACCGGGGCGCTCGGCGGCGGAGTGGCCGCGCTCGCCGGGGGCGGCGCCTCGGCCGCCCCCGGCGGACGTCGCGCACCCCGGCGCGCTGCACAGCGCGGGGGATCTGCACCGTGCCAAGGTGCGGGTGGCGGCGGACGACGACCCGTGGCTGGCGGGCCGGCTGCTCGTCGGCATCGCGCTGGTGCCGCTGCCGGTCGGCTTCACGCTCGCGACGGCGCTGGGCGGCAAGACGGCGGCCGCGGTAACGACGGCTGCGGCCGCTTCCGCCGCGGCTCCGGCGGGCTGGTCGGCCAAGGTGCTCGGCGCGCTGGCCAAACCCGCGGTGGCGGTGACCGCCGGGGCGGCCATCGCCGCGGGCGGGGCATACGTCGTGACGCAGGCGCCGGACGAGCCCCCGCCGCGCGCCGCGCCGCCCACCGCCGCGAGCACGGCGCGCCCGCCGTCGTCCGCGCCCCCGCCCTCCCCGACGCCGTCACCCTCACGCCCCGAGAGGCAGCTGGACGGCACCGTCGTCGACACGGTCGACCGCGCTCCCTCGGCCGCCACCCGGCCCGCGGCGCTGCCGCGGCGCGCCGACGGCACGGTGACGCTGACCGGGGCGCCGCCGACCGGGCTGACCCACCGGGGCGAGCGGGTCACGTTCACGGGGCGCGGACACGTCCGGGTGCGCTGGCAGGTGCTGCCCGGGCAGCGCCCCGGCGCGCTCGCCATGCCGACGTGGACCGGCCTGCGCGGCATGCTCTTCCACGTGGCCTCCGGCGGCGGGCGGCGCCTGGACGACGTGACTCCGGGTTCGACGGACGGCACGACCTGGTTGGGCGGCCCCGCCACCGGCACCACCGTGCTGCCCACCGGGGCCCAGCAGATGTGGCGGAACGAGTACTTCTGGCTGGACGGGAGCGTCACCCTCCACCAGAACGAGCGGGGCGCGGACTACAACCTCTTCGTCCAGGCGTCCCGTTGGGACCAGGTGACGGACGACGTGGCCACGCCGCCCGACGCGGGTGCGGGCCTCGTCCGTTACGGGCTGGTCCGCGACACCGGCGGGGACACGGCACCGGTGCCGCAGCATCTGACGCGCGCACGGCCCGCGGACCCCGCGACCGTGCGGCAGCGATCCCGGGTCGCTCCCCCGCCCCACTGACGCGGGTGCCAACTCTCGTCCTCTCTCTTGACGTGTTCTGACCGGCGTTCTACTTTCTGGTCGCCTTTCCGAACGATGTTTGACATGCCGAACAGCGAACACCTGTCCGTCGCCCCCAGAAACGAGGCCATCCATGGCACCCGCACCCGCCAGACGAGCCGTCCTCCGTGCCGCAGCCCTCGTCGCGGCGGCCCCGGCACTGACCTCGCTCGCCGTCGGCCGGGCAACCGCCGCCTCGGGGGCCGCGACCGGGGCCGGGGTCCCGGCCGCCTGGACACTCCAGCCGTTCAGCCCCGAGGACGTGGCCCTTCGTGAGGGCGTCTTCACCGCCAAGCGCCAACTGATGCTGGACTTCGGCCGCGGCTACGACGCCGACCGGCTGCTCCAGGTCTTCCGGGCCAACGCGGGCCTGGCCACCCGTGGTGCGGTCGCCCCGGGCGGCTGGGAGGGGCTGGACGGCGAGGCCAACGGCAACCTCCGCGGACACTTCACCGGCCACTTCCTCACCATGCTCTCCCAGGCCTACACCGGCACCGGCGAGACGGTGTACGCGGACAAGATCCGCCACATGGTCGGGGCGCTGGACGAGGTCCGCGAGGCGCTGCGGCGCGATCCGGTGGTGCTCAGCGTTCCGGGCAGGTTCGGCACCGCCGCGGAGAACGTCCGCGGGTCCTACCACTACGTCGACCTGCCGGACACCGTGCTCGGCGACGCCACCGCGGTCACCCTCGCCGCCCGGGTCAAGCCCACCCACGACGCGGGCTGGGCCCGGATCCTCGACTTCGGCGACGACACCACCCGCTATCTCTATCTGACCGCCCGCAACGCCAAGGGCAACCCCCGCTTCGCCATCACCACCTCGGGGGCGGGCGGCGAGCAGAGCCTCGACGGCACGGCGCCGCTGCCCCTGGACGAGTGGAGCCATCTGGCGGTGACGATCGCGGACGGCACCGGAATCCTGTACGTCAACGGCTCGGCGGTCGCGAAGAACACCGCGATGACCCTCACCCCGGCCGCCCTGGGCACCCTGCGCGACCACTGGCTCGGCCGGTCCCACTACGCCGCCGACCCGGTGTTCGCGGGGGCCTTCGACGAGGTCGGCATCTGGTCGCGGGCCCTGACCGCGGCCCAGATCGCGGAGCTCCGGGACCGCCCGGCCGCCGAGTCGTCCGCCGGGGCCGGAGACCTGGCCGCGTACACCTTCGCGGAGACCACCGGCGGCACCTTCGCCGACTCCTCGGGCCACGACCGCCACGCCACCCTGCGCCGCACCTGGGGAGGGCCGAGCCACCCCGGGTTCCTCGCGGCGTACCCGGAGACGCAGTTCATCACCCTGGAGTCGATGACGAGCGGCGACTACACCGTGGTGTGGGCGCCGTACTACACCGCGCACAAGATCCTGCGCGGGCTGCTCGACGCCCATCTCGCCACGGGCGACGCGCGGGCCCTGGACCTCGCGATGGGCATGTGCGACTGGATGTACTCCCGGCTGTCCGCGCTGCCCCGGAGCACCCTCCAGCGGATGTGGGACATCTTCTCCAGCGGCGAGTTCGGCGGCATCGTCGAGGCGATCTGCGATCTGTACGCGATCAGCGGCAAGGACCGGCACCTGGCGCTGGCCCGCCTGTTCGACCTCGACAAGCTCATCGACGCCTGCGCGGCGGGCAACGACACCCTGGACGGCCTGCACGCCAACCAGCACATCCCGATCTTCACCGGCCTGGTCCGGCTGTACGACGAGACGAAGGAGGAGCGCTACCTCACCGCGGCGAAGAACTTCTGGGACATGGTCGTCCCGACCCGGATGTACGGGATCGGCGGCACCAGCAACCGGGAGTTCTGGGGCGCCCGCGGCGCCATCGCCAAGACCCTCAGCGACACCACCGCCGAGACCTGCTGCGCCTACAACATGCTCAAGCTCAGCAGGATGCTGTTCTTCCACGAGCAGGACCCGAAGTACATGGACTACTACGAGCGCGCCCTGTACAACCAGGTGCTCGGCTCCAAGCAGGACAAGGCCGACGCGGAGAAGCCGCTCGTCACGTACTTCATCGGCCTGGTGCCGGGGCATGTGCGCGACTACACCCCCAAGGCGGGCACCACCTGCTGCGAGGGCACCGGCATGGAGAGCGCCACCAAGTACCAGGACTCGGTGTACTTCAGACGGGCCGACGGCACCGCGCTGTACGTCAACCTGTACAGCCCGTCCACGCTCACCTGGGCCGAGAAGGGCATCACCGTCACCCAGTCCACCGGCTATCCGAGGGAGCAGGGTTCCACGCTCACCGTGCGGGGCCGCACCGCCGCCTTCGCCTTACGGCTGCGCGTGCCCGCGTGGGCGACGGGCGGCTTCCGGGTGGCCGTCAACGGCAAGGCGGTGAAGGGGACCTGGTCGCCCGGCAGCTATGCCTCGGTGTCCCGCACCTGGCGCGACGGGGACACCGTCCGGGTCGACATCCCCTTCCGGCTGCGCGTGGAGAAGGCGCTCGACGACCCGCGCGTACAGACCCTGTTCCACGGTCCGGTCAACCTGGTGGCGCGCGACGCGCGAACGTCCTTCCTCACCTTCGACCTCTACCGCAACGCCGCCCTCTCCGGCGACCTGCTGCCCACACTCACCCCCGTGCCGGGCAAGCCGCTCCACTACACGCTCGACGGCGTCGAGTTCGCCCCGTTCTGGGAAGGCACCGAGGAGCCGACGCACGCCTACTTCCACCGCTCCGAGCCGACCGTGGTCTTCGGCACCACCGACTCCGGCGTCGCCAACCCGGCCCGGGACGACGGCACCACCCTCCTCGACGCGATCTGGGCCGCCGCCCCGTACCGGAACAAGGACGCGCTGGTCAAGCGCGTCCAGTCCACCGTGGACGCCTGGGTGACCGCGGGGCTGCTCACCGCCGCGGACGGTCGGCGCGTCGTCGCCACGGCGAAGAAGGCCGACTACCTAACCTGAACGAACGTAACGGCGACGGCGCTCGGCACAAGCCCGGCGCCGCGCGCCCTGCCTCAACGCGGCCGTCCGCGGCTATGGTGAGCGGGGGACGAGGGGTACGGGCCCCGGCGGGGGAAGCGCGTCGGCGCTGGTGAGAGAGGGGCTACTGTGGACGGCGGCACGGTGGGGCTCCGGATCGCATCGGCAGTGGTCGTGCCGGTGGTCAAACGGCTGCTGGTGCCGCCCGCGAGCGCACCGGCGGCCGAGTTCGGCGAGCGCCCGATCCCGATCCGCCGGCTGGTGTCCTTCGCCAAGGAGCACCGCACCCTGACCGAGGACGATCTGCACAAGCTCGCCCGGGAGCTGGTCCGCCGCGCCGTGCGGGCCGCGGGTCCCCACGATCCGCCGATCGGCGCCGACGAGCACGACTCCGTCGGGCAGGCGCTGACCCGCACCCTGCACGCGCTCGGCGACCTCGACATGGACGACGTCCACGCCTTCGCGCTCGGCCCCGAGCGGCTGGCCGCGGAGCTGTCCAGGAGCGCGGGCCCCGACACCCGCAGGCTCCTCAGCGACGACGCCGCCCGCTTCCACGACCGCCTCCTGGAGACGGCGTGCGTCCATCTCATGCGCTTCTTCAGCCAGCGGCCCGGTTTCGCCGCCCGTGCGCAGATCGAGCAGAGCCGCGAGATCCGGGAGCAGAGCGAGAAATTGGACAGGATCCTGCGGCGGCTGCCCGACATCAGCCGCCAGGACGCGGAGTTCGAGGAGGACTACGCGCGCTACGTCGTCGAGTACCACGGCAGGCTCACGATCTACGGGGTCGATCTGCGCGAACCGGACGGCCAGGACTGGCCGCTGGAGACCGCGTATCTGAGCCTGGAGGCCAGGCCGTACCGCGAGGGGACCGATCCGCTGCCGGCGGAGAACGGCGAGCCGGGCAGCGACCGGGACGCGGAGGCCGAGCGGGCCGCGGGACCGGCCGATGCCGTCTTCGCCCGCCATGAGCGGGTGCTGCTGCGCGGGGTCGCCGGCACCGGCAAGACGACCCTGGTGCAGTGGCTGGCCCTCGCCACGGCGCAGCAGGAGCGGGTGCCGGGAGGGCTGTCGCAGCTGTTCGGCCGCGTCCCCTTCGTCCTGCCGCTGCGCACCCTGGCGCACAAGGGCGCCGAGCTGCCGATGCCCGAGGAGTTCCTGCGCTGGATCGGCTGTCCACTGGTGGGTACCGAACCGGACGGATGGGCGGCACGGGTCCTTCAGCACGGGCGCGGCGTGCTCCTGATCGACGGGGCCGACGAGATCCCGAAGGAGGACCGGACCCGCACTCGGGCCTGGCTCAAGAAGCTGCTCGCCGTCTTCCCCGGCAACCTGTGGCTGCTGACCTCCCGCCCGTCGGCCCTGGAGCGGGGCTGGCTGGCGCGCGAGGGCTTCCAGGAGTTCGCGCTCGCCGCGATGCGGCCCGCCGACATGAAGCAGTTCATCCGGCGCTGGCACGCGGCGGCCGGGGCATCGGAGGAGCTGGGCGAGTCGCTGGCGCTGTCCCTGCGCAGGAGCCCCGAGTTGAGCCGCCTGGCGACCAATCCGCTGATGTGCGGCCTGATCTGCGCCCTGCACCGGGAGCGCCGCGGCTTCCTGCCCCAGGGCCGCGCCTCGCTGTACGAGGCGGCGCTGTCGATGCTCCTGGAGCGGCGCGACCTGGAGCGCGAAGTGTACGGCCGCAGCCGCCCGGTGCTGGACCAGAAGTCGGCGACGGAGCCGCTCCAGAAGCTGGCGTACTGGCTGATCCGCAACGAGCGGACGCAGCTGGACCGTCCGGACGCGGTGGACGTGGTGCGGCGGCTACAGCCCTCCGTCCCCCGTCTGGCGGAAGTCGGGACGCCGGAGGAAGCTTTGCAGCATCTGCTGGAACGTTCCGGTTTGTTGCGGGAACCCGCCACAGGTGCGGTGAACTTCATTCACCGGACTTTTCAGGATTTCCTGGGCGCCAGGGCCGTACTGGAAGAGCGCGACATGGGCATGCTGGTGAACAACGCGCACTTGGACCAGTGGGAGGACGTGGTTCAGATGGCCGTCGCACAGGCCCGTCACCAGGAGCGCGCCGACCTGCTGACCCGCCTCCGCGAGCGGGGCGACCGCGAGCAGGACGCGGCGGTCCGGGCGCGGTTACGGCTCCTCGCCCTCGCCTCCCTCGAACAGGCCACCCGCCTGGAGCCGACCGTGCGGGAAGCGATCGAGGACCGGGCCGCGCGGCTGCTCCCACCGCGCAGTCTGCGGGAGGCCAGGTCACTGGCGCAGACGGGACCGCTGCTGCTCGGCCTGCTGCCCGCGGCGAAGGATCTGGAGGGCGACGAGGAACTGGCCACCGTCCACGCGATATGCCAGATCGGCGGGGACGCCGCCATCCCCAGGCTCCGGGAGTTCCTGCGCACCGGCCAGCCCGCGGTGCGCGCTCAGCTCCTCGGCCACTGGGACCGGTTCGACACGACGGCGTACGCCGAGGAGATCGTGCGCCCGCTCCTCGACACCGCCCCCGAGGAGATCGTGACGGTGCGCTCGCACGCCGAGCTGGACGCGCTGCGCACGATGTCCGGGTATCAGCGCGTGGGCCTGCACGGCGACTTCGGCCCCGACGAGATCCGCGACTCGCTCGACCCGCGGCGGCTGCGCGAGCTGCGGCTGCGCAACACCCTCCAGCTGGAGGATCTCGGTCTGCTCTCCGCCTACCCCGAGCTGGAGACGCTCGCCCTCCAGGGCTGCCGGAACGTCAAGGACCCGGCGCCGCTGACCCGGCTGCCGCGGCTGCGGAGGCTGGAGCTGCGGGACCTCCCCCAGTTCGAGACGCTGCTGAAGCTGGCGGACTGCCCCCGCCTCGAGGGCCTCCTCGTCGGCCCTGAGGTGCCCTGGCGCGGCCTGTCCGACCTGCCGCGCGCCGCCGAGCTGCGGCTGCTGGCGCTGCCGTCGGCGGCGGCCCAGCTCGCGGGCATCGTGGCCTGCCGGGGGCTGGAGGAGCTGCGGCTGCAGGACGCGAGCGAGCGGCTGACGCCGGACGAGTGGGGCTCGCTCGTCGCCGAGTTGCCGAACCTGCGCAAGCTGACGCTCTCCCCACAGCAGCTGAGCATGCTGCTCTTCGCCCCTCGCACCGAAATCCCCCAGGTCACCCACCTGGATGTATGGGCCAGGGCCGGTGCCGCGGTTCCGCTGCGGCGGATCGCCCGGCGCCTCCCGGGGCTCGAGGAGATCCATCTGTCGCAGGTCGCGGAAGTCGACCTCGCCTCCCTCGCCGGACTGCGCCGACTGCGCCGGGTGCGGCTCGTCTACCCCGGCGAGATCCGCGGGGCGGACTCACTTCCGGACAGCGTCGAACTGGATGTCTATCCACACCCCTGACACCCGGCTCCGCTCCGCACCAGTGTTCGACGCGGAGTCCCCGCTGGTCACTACCGCGTACCGATCCTGCCTTCACCTGGTGTGTTGCTCCCGCGACGGGTAAATTCTCTGTTTACAGGCGTAGTTGGTACGGATGTCAGCGGCTGATGTCTCGGGGGAGCGGTGCCGCCCGCCTCCGGAGTTGTGGCTGCCGGCAGCGTTGAGCAGCGGAGGCGGGACACACCCAGATGCGCGTATCGGAAGGGTCACCGCTGTATGGCCGGGACCCCCTGCTGCGCTCGCTCGTTCCCCGGCTCACCGGCCTGGCCCTCGACGAGCGCTCCCGTACGGCCCGGGAACACCAGGACGATCTGCCCGTGGTGCTGGTGACCGGATACCACGGCATCGGGCGCAGCGCCGTCCTCGGGGAACTGGCCGCGTGCTACCGGGACCGGCTGCCGCTCGCCCACGTACGGGTCGTCGCCACCGAAACCGCCGCCTTCCCGTCCGCGCCGGCCGACGGCGGCCCTCCCACCGCCTCCACCCCGGTCGAGATCCTGGCGGAGCTGGTGTGCGGGCTCGCGCCCTCGCTGCGCCGCCGCTTCCCCGTACTGGTGCCGGGCCTGTTCGCCGTCTCCGGCTGGCACCACGGCAACGCCGAGCAGCGGGACGCCGCGTGTCTCCGCTTCGCCCGGCTGCTGCTCGCCTGCCGCCTCACCGGCGGGGACGAGAACGCGCTGCGGCACGCCTGGGCCACCGCCGTCGAGGGCCGTCTGGAGTCCGTCGGGCCGAACGACGCCATCGGCGCGGAGTCGGACCCGTCGGACGCTTCGGGCCCGTGGGACGCTTCGGACCCGTCGGACCGGGACGCGGTCACCGCCGCCGTGGTGGCCGAGTACGCCGAGCGGTACCCGGCGGCCGCGGCCCAGGAGTGGTACCGGCGGCGCTTTCCCCGGGGCGCGGAGGGGCAGGATCCGCTGGTGCTGCTCGGGCAGTGGTTCCAGCAGGGCGGCGACTACCGGCATGCGGCCGAGCAGAGCCTGATGGCCGCCTTCCTGCACGATGTGGCCGCCTCCTACGGCAAGTTGCAGCGGTGGAACCGGGAGCCGTGGCCGCTCATCCTGCTCGACGACACCCACCACCCGCCCGGGCAGGACTTCCTCGATCTGCTCCTGGAGCACCGGGCGATGCCCGAACGCCCCGACCGCGAGGAGCTGGTCGTCGTGGCCACCCGGCTCGGCGGCCCGCCGGAGGACGCCTCCGCCGCGGTCCACCGCAACCTCCCCGACCTGGTGAAGTCCTCCGGCTGGGAACGCAGGGGTCTCCACCCCTCCGCCGGGCTGCTCACCGTCCCCCTCACCCCGCTGAGCCGGGACGACATCCTGCCGCTCCTGGTGCCGGACCGGCCCGCCCGGCCGCTGCACCCCTATCTGGCCTCCGCCGTGCACTCCCTCACCGGCGGGCATCCCGCGGTGACCACCGTGCTGTGCGCGGCGGTGCTGGACGCCACCGCGAAGGGCGCCGTCGTCGGCCCGCGGGATCTGCTCCACCTCCACGTCGAGGACGGGCGCCCGGTCACCGAAGCGCTCCTCGAGCAGCTGCTGCCGGACCGGCGCCAGCGCGACCGGCTGACCCTGCTCTCGCTCGCCCGCGACAGCACCGCGGCCGAGGCCCTGGCCGACCATCTGCGCCTCCAGGGCCCCGATCAGCTGCCCGCCAACTCCGCCACCGACTATCTCGAAGAGCAGCAGTGGCAGCACCTCACCCCGCCGGACGAGCCGCTGGTCACCGACCCCCTGCTGCGGACCCTGCTGGTGCACGAGGCGCGCCGCACCTCGCGGGCGGCCGACGACGGCCGCGACTGGCAGGACATCCACCGCTTTCTGCGGATGCACCACGCGCAGCGCGGCGAGAGCGGGGAGGCGGACGCGCTGCGGCATACGCTCGCCGCCGGGAACGCCGAGGCCGTGGTGGCCATGCTGGCGGAGGAGTTCCAGTCGGAGCAGGACGAACAGGCCGCCGGGCACTGGCTGTTGTGCCTCCAGTACGCCGCCACCGCGCCCACCCCGCCCGCCGGTGAGTGGACCGACGACCGCATGCAGGTCGCCCTCGGCGCGCACGACGGCCGGTACGCGGGACTGCACGAGATCGAGCGCTGCGTCAACCGGCTGCTGCACGCCCTGTGGCACGTATCCGAACCGCACGCCGAACCGGACCCCGAGTTGTGCAAGGCGGTCGGCGACGAGCTGGCCTACCTCTCGCCCCGGCACCCGTCCTGGCACGCCGTCCTGGGCCAGGCCGCCCGCAGCTGGCCTGCGGCGGCGCGGAAGAAGCGCCCCTTCCCCATCACCGGTCAGTGAGGAAGCATGCTGCTGCGTCTGTTCCGTCGTCATCCCCGCGAGTGGGGTCCGGTCGAGTGGCTGGCCGTCTTCGGACTCGGCGCTCTGGCCGCCGCCGCGATCGCCGTCGTCGTCAGCATGGCGCGGGGCCCGGGCCGATGCGGTGACGATCTGCGGGACATCGACGGAGACTGCGTAGGCGTCACCGCGGACGCCTTCGAGGCGGATCCGGGCCTCAAGAGCCTCATCCGGGCGGTGGCCGACGAGAACGCCCGGGTGCGGCAGAACGCGGAGTCCCCGTCGAGCGGCCCCAGGATCCCGTACGTGCGCATCGCGTTGATGATGCCCTTCACCGCCGACGAACACAGCGCCATGACCACGGACATGATCCGCCGCGGACTCGCCGGTGCCCTCGCCGCGCAACGGCAGGCCAACCGCTTCGGCGGCCCGCACTACCAGCTGCTGCTCGCCCCCGACGGCCGCAACCTCGACCAGTGGGAGCCCGTCGTCACCCGCCTCGCCGAACTGGCCACGGACAAGCGCGCGCCGCTGGTCGGTGTGACCGGCATCCCCAGCAGTACGCCGGAGACGCGCAGCGCGATCGCCGCGCTCAGCGAGCACAAGATCCCCACCGTCGGTCCGGTCATCACCGCGGCCACCATGAACGCCCCGTACTTCTTCAAGACCTCGGCCAACAACGACCAGTTCGCCCGCGCCCTGGCGGGCTACCTGGACAAGCGGCGGGGGGAGCACCGGGGCTTCCTGGTCTGGGACAACCGTGACGGGGACGTGTACTCGAAGAACCTGCGCAGCGTGTTCGAAAGACACTTCGGCAAAGAGTACGGCCTGGCCCGCCACAACACGAACTTCACCGGCACCTCCGGAACCGACCAGGGGATCCCCCAGCGTTTCACCGACCCCGTGCGGAAGATCTGCAACGAGAAGTCCGACACCGTCTTCTTCGCCGGCCGCGACCAGGACCTGCCCGCGTTCATCGAGCGCCTGGCCGAGGAGGGCGACTGCGGCCGCACCACGACGCTGCGCATCCTCAAGGTGGGCATCGGTCTGGAACCCACCCTCACCACCAAGGCGCTCACCCAGCGGCTGGACGACGCCCGGGCGACGATAATCGACGCGTCCTGCGTCGACCCCGCCTGGTGGAACGGGAAGAAGAAGCCCGAGAAGGCCCTCGGCCGCTTCCTCGAGCAGTTCGACCAGCTGAAGGAGCAGCACTCGCTCGACACCGACGACCTCGACGACGGCTACGCCGTGATGTACCACGACGCCTTCGCGCTCCTCGCCAACGCCGTGGACCGCACCTTCTCCGAATTGAACGACGGCGGCCGCCAGTCCCCGAAGTCCCCGCGCATCCCCATGAAGGCCGACGTCTACAACACCCTCAACTACCCGAGCATCTCCGGCGACACCTGCGACTCCTGTCTGATCGGCGCGGGAGGAACGTACGGCTTCGAGGGCCCGGGCAAGAACGACCAATGGGCCGTGTGCAAACCGGTCCCCGTCGTCGAGCACCCGCCCCCGAGCCGCCCCGGCGACCCGTCCTCGTCCACCGTCTACCGCACCTACCGCGACGGCCCCGAGGACGCCTGCCCCTCCTGACCAGGCGACCGGTTCGGCTCCGCGCTCGGCGGGGCGGCAGTTTCGCTTCGATAGTCTGCACGGCGTGATCGACTCATACGCGAGCTCTGACGATGCCGCAGTCGCGATAGCCGGGGCGCGGGCCGGCGCGGACGTGGTCCGCACCATGTACGGCGAGCGGCTCAGCCGCATCGACAAGGGTGCCGGGGACTTTGCCACCGCCGCCGATGTGGAGGCCGAGAAGACGATCCTCGGCGTCATCGGTGCCGCACGGCCCGATGACGCGGCGCTCGGCGAGGAAGGCGGGCAGCAGGGCGCCGCCGACGCTGTGCGCCAGTGGTTGGTGGATCCCCTGTGCGGCACGCTGAACTACGCCGTCGGCACGATGCTGGTGGCTGTCAACGTGGCGCTGCGCGATGGGGCGGCGGCGGTCGCCGACCCGTTCAGCGGCGAGGTTTTCTTCACCGACGGGGAGACCGCCTGGGTGCGGCATGACGGGGCCGACGACGCACTGCTGACGCCCACGCCCGCTACCCGATTGGTGGACGTCAACCTGGATCCGCCGTTCCCGAGTACGCCGGGATTCCGGGCCGTGGAGCTGCTGGCCCGCCCTGAGTTCATCGAACATTTCCGGCCGCGCGTCGTATCCACGACGCTGGCGCTGGCGTGGGTGGCTGCCGGCAAGCGCGCCGCGTATGTCACCGATGGCGGCGACCTCTCCGGGAGCGTGCATTTCGCGGCCGGCATCGCTGTGTGCCGGGCTGCTGGCTGCGTGGTCACCGGCATCGACGGTGCCCCGATAGGTGAGGCGGGTCGTGGGCTTGTGGCCGCTGCCGACGACGAGACTCACGGGCTGCTGATGTCGATGATGCGCAGCTGAAGCTCGTGCTGTGACCGCATGGGTTTCGCCGGGCTGGGTCAGGCTGCGGCCTGGCGGGGCGTGCCGCCCCAGCGGATGCCCCTCTCCCTCTGCACGACGAGGTCCTCATCGTCAGGGCTGAGCAGGCGGGGACGGCCTCCCGCCCACCGAGGGCCCAGGCAGGCCCCCAGCAGTCGGACCGGACGTCACCGTCCATCCAACCGCCCGAACGAACGTCCCGTTGAAACCTTCCCGGTCAGAGCACACTAGGCGCAGGACGGGCACAGGCCGCGGTAGGTGACCTCGGCCTCGGAGACCGTGAAGCCGAAGCGCTCCTCCGTGGGGAGGGCGGCCAAGGGGTCGCCGGTGGGGTGGACGTCGCGGATGGTGCCGCAGCTGGAGCACACCAGGTGCTGGTGGGGGTGGTGTGCGTTGGGGTCGTAGCGCTTGGCGCGGCCGTCGGTGGAGACCTCCGTGACCTCGCGGAGGGAGACCAGCTCGCCCAGCGTGTTGTAGACGGTCGCCCGGGAGATCTCGGGCAGCCGCTCCGCCGCGCGGGCGTGCACCTCGTCGGCGGTGAGGTGAACATGGTCCCCGTCGAGGACCTCCGCGACGACACGTCGCTGGGACGTCATCCGCCAGCCACGCCCTCGCAGTCGCCGCAGCAGGTCACTCATACAGGCTCACCTATTCACGTTCGGTGGGTGTCCCGATCTTACCCACGGGCGTCCGGGACTCTGATGGGATCTGGGTTTGGCGTGCTTATTGACTTAGACCCTGTCCATCGTAGGATCGGTTCCGGCGATAGCCAAGGGACAGGAAGACTCCAATTCGGCAGGAGACGGAGACGTGGGGCCCGGCCCCGACTGTTCCACCGCCCGCAGTTCCTGGGCACCTGATCCGCCTGGTCCGGAAGGATTCCCATGTCTGAGAACCATGAAGCAATCGTCGTAGACGCGAAGACGGAGGGCGAGGGCGGAGGTGGCTGCCCGGTCGCGCACGGGCGCGCCCCGCATCCGACGCAGGGCGACGGAAACCGCCAGTGGTGGCCGGAGCGGCTCAATCTGAAGATCCTGGCCAAGAACCCTGCCGTGGCCGACCCCCTCGGCGAGGACTTCGACTATGCCGAGGCGTTCAACAGCCTCGACCTCGCGGCCGTGAAACAGGACATCGCGGAGGTGCTGACCACCTCGCAGGACTGGTGGCCGGCCGACTTCGGCCACTACGGCCCGTTCATGATCCGGATGGCCTGGCACAGCGCGGGCACCTACCGGATCAGCGACGGCCGCGGCGGTGGCGGCACCGGTCAGCAGCGCTTCGCGCCCCTCAACAGCTGGCCGGACAACGGGAACCTGGACAAGGCCCGCCGTCTGCTGTGGCCGGTGAAGAAGAAGTACGGCCAGAGCCTTTCGTGGGCCGACCTCATGATCCTGACCGGCAATGTCGCCCTGGAGACGATGGGCTTCGAGACCTTCGGCTTCGGCGGCGGCCGTGCGGACGTCTGGGAGCCCGAGGACGACGTGTACTGGGGCCCCGAGACCACCTGGCTCGGCGACGAGCGCTACAGCGGCGACCGGGAGCTGGAGAACCCCCTCGGCGCCGTGCAGATGGGCCTCATCTACGTCAACCCGGAGGGCCCGAACGGCAACCCGGACCCGCTCGCCGCGGCCCGCGACATCCGTGAGACCTTCCGCCGGATGGCGATGAACGACGAGGAGACGGTCGCCCTGATCGCGGGCGGTCACACCTTCGGCAAGACCCATGGTGCGGGCCCGGCGGACCACGTCGGCGCCGACCCCGAGGCCGCCACCATGGAGGAGCAGGGCCTGGGCTGGAGGAGCACCTACGGCACCGGCAAGGGCGCGGACGCCATCACCTCCGGTCTGGAGGTCACCTGGACCACGACCCCGACCCAGTGGAGCAACGGGTTCTTCAAGAACCTCTTCGAGTACGAGTACGAGCTGACCCAGAGCCCGGCCGGCGCCAACCAGTGGGTGGCCAAGGACGCCCCGGAGATCGTCCCGGACGCGCACGACCCGTCGAAGAAGCACCGTCCGCAGATGCTCACCACGGACCTGTCGCTGCGCTTCGACCCGATCTACGGGCCGATCTCCCGCCGGTTCTACGAGAACCCCCAGGAGTTCGCTGACGCCTTCGCCCGCGCCTGGTACAAGCTGACCCACCGCGACATGGGTCCGAAGTCGCTCTTCCTCGGCCCGGAGGTCCCGGAGGAGACCCTGCTGTGGCAGGACCCGCTGCCGGAGGCCGAGGGCGAGACCATCGGCGCCGAGGACATCGCGGCGCTGAAGGCCAAGCTCCTCGACTCGGACCTGACCGTGTCGCAGCTGGTCGGCACCGCGTGGGCGTCGGCCTCGACCTTCCGCGGCAGCGACAAGCGCGGCGGCGCCAACGGTGCGCGCATCCGCCTCGAGCCGCAGCGCGGGTGGGAGGTCAACAACCCCGACGAGCTGGCGACGGTGCTGCGCGTCCTGGAGGGCATCCAGCGGGAGTTCAACTCCGGCGCCAAGAAGGTGTCCCTGGCCGACCTGATCGTGCTCGGCGGCTCCGCTGCCGTGGAGAAGGCTGCCAAGGACGCGGGCCACAGCATCGAGGTGCCCTTCACCCCGGGCCGTGTCGACGCGACCGAGGAGCACACCGACGTCGACTCGTTCGCCGCGCTGGAGCCGACCGCGGACGGCTTCCGCAACTACCTCGGCAAGGGCAACCGGCTCCCGGCCGAGTACCTGCTGATCGACCGGGCGAACCTGCTGACCCTGAGCGCCCCCGAAATGACGGTCCTCGTCGGTGGCCTGCGCGTCCTGGGCGCCAACCACGCCCAGTCCTCGCACGGTGTCCTCACCGACGCCCCGGGCACCCTGACCAACGACTTCTTCGTCAACCTGCTCGACCTGGGCACGCAGTGGAAGTCGACGTCCGAGGCCCAGGACACGTTCGAGGGCCGCGACGCCGCCACGGGCGAGGTCAAGTGGACGGGCACCCGTGCCGACCTCGTCTTCGGGTCGAACTCCGAGCTGCGCGCGCTCGCGGAGGTCTACGCGAGCGATGACGCGAAGGAGAAGTTCGTGAAGGACTTCGTCCAGGCGTGGACCAAGGTCATGAACCTCGACCGGTTCGACCTCGCCTGATCAACCCCGCTCAACAGCGTCCAGGCCGGCCCGCACGGGTCGGCCTGGACGTCTTTTGCGCAGGTTTACGACAGGTTCACGGCATGTTGTACGGGGTGACCACCTGGATCGCCGAGGGCAGGGCGGGCCCGTCGTCGGGCAGCGCATGTGGGCCCGCATGATGGTCTGACAGGCGCGGCGCATGTCCTGGCGCAGGTCGTGGTGGAGCACCGCGGAGAGGCGGCGCTCGCGCAGCAGCCGGGTGTTGTCGTGGTCCAGGTCGTGGGCGATGAACACCGCGCACTCCCGCCCGAGGGTGTCGAAGGCGTCGAGGGTCGCGGCGTTCCCACCGCCGATGGAGTAGACGCCGACGATGTCGCGGTCGCGCTCCAGCGCCGCGAGGACCAGGTCGCGCTGGGTGGCGTCGAGGCCGTCGCTGTCGGTGACCTCCACCAGGGACCGCCCGGGGTGGGCGTTCCGCATCGCGCCGCGGAAGCCCATCTCGCGTTCCTCCTCGCCGCGGAAGGAGCCCCTGCTGATGGTGACGAGCACATGGCCGGGACGGCCGCCGAGCCACTGCCCGACCAGATAGGCGGCGGTGGCCCCGGCGGCGCGGTTGTCGATGCCGACGTACGCCCTGCGCGCGCTGCTGGGCAGGTCGGTCACCAGGGTGACGACGGGGATGCCCGCCTCGGCCAGCCGACCGACGGCGGCCCCGACCTCCGGCACGTCCGGGGCCTTGAGGATCACGCCCTGAGAACCCCGCTTGGCGATCTTGTCCATGGCCGCGATCAGTTCCGAGGAGGGGCCGGTCTCCCGGAAGTGGAAGCGCGAGCGCACCACGGCGGGGTGGAGGGACGGCAGTTCGGCCTCGAGTGCGTCGCGTACGGCGGTGGAGAACCGGTCCGGCGCCTGCATCACGATGTCGATCATGAAGGTGCGGCCCCCGATGCGGACCTGGGTCCGCTGGCGGTCCAGGTCCTTGACCGCCTGGTGGACCTCCATGACGGTGCTCTCCCGTACGCCACCCCGGTGGTTGAGGACCCTGTCGACGGTGGCCTCGCTCAGCCCGGCCTGCCGGGCGATCTCCTTGATCGTATAGGGGTGCCGCATGGCTCGTTTCCCGACGGTCGATGATGGGTTTTTGATGGGTTGCTGCGGATTGTTTGAGGGACGCGGGTTCATAAGACTGGCAAAAACGCAGGCACGGCGAAAGGACCCGGGATGTCCCCCACCGACACGGCACCACGGACGTGGCTGGCCGAGGACGACTGCGCTCTCGACGCGTTCCGTGTCCTGGTCGAGCAGGGCACCGACCCGCACGACCACCCCTCGGCCGAGCGGATCGACCACGGTGTCCCGCTGTACGACGGCGACCGGCTCCGCGGCCTCGCGGCCACCCGGGAGGGGCGCCGGGCGGTGCAGGAGGAGCTGGTGCGGGCCCTGCTGGACGGGCCCGGCGTGGTGGTGCTGCGGCGCGCGTATCCGGACCCCGCCGTCGTGGACCGCGCGTCCGCCGCGTTCAACGCGCTGATCGAGGAGGAGCAGGCACGAGGCGGCGCACGCGGTGACCACTTCGCCAAGCCGGGCGCCAACGACCGGGTGTGGAACGCGCTGGACAAGATGGCCGTGCGCGCGCCGGAGGCGTTCGCCGACTACTACGCCAACGACCTGCTGGAGCTGGTCTCCGAGGGGTGGCTGGGACCCGCGTACCAGGTCACCTCTCAGATCAACGTGGTCAACCCGGGGGGCGCCGCGCAGAGTGTGCACCGCGACTACCACCTGGGCTTCCTCGCCCAGGAGCGGGCGGCCGCCTACCCGGCGCACGTCCACCGGCTGTCGCCCGTCCTGACCCTCCAGGGCGCGGTGGCGCACTGCGACATGCCGGTCGAGTCGGGGCCGACGCTGTTCCTGCCGCATTCGCAGAAGTACGAGCCCGGCTATCTGGCCTGGCGGCTGCCGGAGTTCATCGCCTACTTCGAAGAACACCACGTCCAGCTGCCGCTGGAGAAGGGCGACGCGGTGTTCTTCAACCCCGCGCTGTTCCACGCCGCCGGGCACAACCGCTCCGCCGACATCAAGCGCATGGCCAATCTGCTCCAGATCTCCTCCGCCTTCGGGCGCGCGATGGAGAGCGTGGACCGCCGGGCGATGGCGAACGCGCTCTTCCCGGTGCTGCTGCGCCGCAAGGCCGAGGGCGTCTCCGAGGAGTGGCTGCACCGGGTGGTCGCCGCCACGGCCGAGGGCTACCCCTTCCCCACCAACCTGGACCTCGACCCGCCGGTCGGCGGGCTCGCCCCGCCCTCCCAGGCGGACACCCTCCGGCAGGCCGTGGCCGAGGGCTGGGATCCGGAGCGGCTGCGCCAGGAACTGCACGCGGGCGCCGAGCGCCGCCAGAGCTGAAGGGGGCCCCTCATGGGACTGCTCGAGGACAAGATCGTCCTGGTCAACGGCGGCAGCCAGGGCGTGGGCGCGGGGATCGTGCGCGCGGCCGTTCGCGAGGGCGCGGCCGTCGTCTTCACCGGGCGCCGGGCCGAGGTCGCCGAACCGCTCGCCGCGGACACCGGTGCCCGCTTCGTCCGTGCGGACCTGGCCGATCCGGAGCAGGCGCGCGAAAGCGTCGTACGGGCCGTGGACACCCACGGGCGCGTCGACTGCCTGGTCAACGCGGCCGGGCTGACCTCGCGCGGCTCGCTGCTGGACACCACGCCGGAGCTGTTCGAGGCGCATATGGCGATCAACCTGCGCGCGCCGTTCTTCGCGATGCAGGCGGCGGTGGCCGACATGACGGCCCGCAAGGCGCCGGGGACCATCGTCAACATCCTCTCCAACTGCGCGCACGGCGGGCCGCCCCATCTGGCGCCGTACTCCGCGGCGAAGGCGGGGCTGGCGGGCCTGACCCGCAACGCGGCCTACGCCCACCGCTGGGACCGCATCCGCATCAACGGCCTCAACATCGGCTGGACGGACACCGAGGGCGAGGACTCGACGCAGCGCGCCTTCCACGGTGCGGGCGACGACTGGCGGGAAAAGGCCGCAGCGGCGCAGCCGATGGGAAAGCTGGGGCAGGTCGACGAGATCGCGGACTTCGTGGTCTTCCTGCTCTCCGAGCGCAGCGGTGTGGTCACCGGATCGGTCATCGACTGGGACCAGAACATCATCGGCGGATTCGACTGAACCGCCCCGGGGCTGAAGGAGTACGAAGGCCATGCGTATGGGCATCCTGGGGCTGGGCCGGATCGGCGCGTTCCACGCACAGACCCTGTCCGAACTCGACACGGTGGACTCCCTGGTGGTCACCGACCCGGTGGCCGCCGCCACCGCCCTGGCCACGGAACGGTGGGGCGCCACCGCGGTGGACTCCCCCGAGGCGGTGTTCGCCGCGGGCGTGGACGGCGTCGTGATCGCCGCCGCGACCGACGTCCACCCGGAACTGATCCTCGCCGCGGTCGAGGCGGGTGTGCCCGCGTTCTGCGAGAAGCCCGTCGCCCGCGGGATCGAGGAGGGCGTCGCGGTGCTGCGCGCGGTCGAGGACAGCGGCGCGCACGTGCACATCGGATTCAACCGGCGCTTCGACGCGGGCTGTATGGCCGCGCGCCGGGCCGTGGTGAGCGGTGAGCTGGGGCCGCTGCACACCGTGCGGTCCACCACGCTGGACCCCGCCCCTCCCCCGGCCGCGTACGTCGCGGTCTCGGGCGGCATCTTCCGTGACTGCGCCGTGCACGACTTCGACATCGTGCGCTGGGTGACGGGCCGCGAGGTGGCCGAGGTGTACGCGACCGGCGGCAACCGGGGCGCGGAGTACATCCGCGAGGCGGGCGACGTCGACACGGCGTCGGCGCTGCTCACCCTCGACGACGGCACGATCGCCGTCGTCTCCGACTCCCGGCACAACGCCCGGGGTTACGACGTACGTCTGGAGTTGCACGGCATGACGGACAGCATCGCGGTCGGCCTGGAGGACAGGCTGCCACTGCGTTCGGTCGAACCGGGTGTCACCTTCCCGGCCGGACCGCCGCACGATTTCTTCATGGACCGCTTCGCCGACGCCTACCGCGCCGAACTCACCGCCTTCACCGAGGTGGTGGCGGGCACCCGGACGTCCCCCTGCACGGTGGCGGATGCCATCGAGGCGAGCTGGATCGCCGAGGCGTGCGCCCTGTCGCTGCACGAGCACCGGCCCGTACGGCTCGAAGAGGTGCGCCACGAAGGGGTGCGGACGGCATGACGGACGAGCCCCTGCGGATCGGTGTGCTGGGCGCGGCCCGCATCGCCGAGCTGTCGATCGTCGGCCCGGCGCGTGCGGGCGGCCACCGTCTCGTCGCGGTGGCCGCCCGCGACCGCGGCCGCGCGGAGGCGTTCGCCGCCGCGCACGGCATCGAGCGGGTGGCCGCCTCGTACGCCGCCCTCGTCGCCGATCCGGAGATCGAGGTGGTCTACAACCCGCTGGCCAACGGGCTGCACGGGCCGTGGAACCTGGCGGCCCTGGCGGCGGGCAAACACGTGCTCACCGAGAAGCCGTCCGCGAGCAACGCCGAGGAGGCGGCCGAGGTCCATCGGGCGGCGCTCACCGCGGGCACCGTCTTCATGGAGGGCTTCCACTATCTGTTCCATCCCGTCACCCGGCGGCTGCACGACCTGCTGGACGGCGGGGAGCTGGGGGAACTCCGGCACGTGGAGACCGTGGTGGCCATGCCCGCGCCGCCGGAGACCGATGTGCGCTGGTCGCTCCCGCTCGCCGGTGGCGCGCTGATGGACCTGGGGTGCTACAGCCTGCACGCGCAGCGGGTGCTCGCCCCTTGGGCCGGTGGCGCGCCCCGCCTGGTCGCCGCACGCGGCGCGGAGCGGGCGGGGGCGCCGGGAGTGGACGAATGGCTCGATGCCGACCTGGAGTTCCCGGGTGGCGCGACCGGTACGGCCCGCTGTCACATGGCGTACGACGAGTGGCGGATGAGCTGCCGGGTCGTGGGGACACGCGGCGAGGCGACGGCGGTGAACTTCGTCCAGCCGCATCTGGACGACCGGATCGTGGTGCGTACGGCCGCCGGTGAACGCGTCGAGGAACTCGGCCGCCGGTCCTCGTACACGTACCAGCTCGAAGCCTTCGCCGCCCGTCTGCGCCAGGGAGCGCCGCTGCCCCTCGACGCCGAGGACGCGCCGACCACCATGCGTCTCATCGACGACTGCTACCGGGCGGCCGGTTTCCCGGTCCGGCCGCGGACGGTGGTGCCCACCGCGGTGTGAGAGGCGGTGAGGAGGGGCCCGGGCCCTCGGCCCCTCCTCGTCACCGCGCCGGGTGGAGCACCTCCAGGGCCGTGCGGTACGCCACGTCGGCGGCTTCCCGTACCGGGAGCGCCCGGTGTGCGTCGGAGAGGATCTCCACTCCCCATGGGCCGGACCAGCCGGTGGCGCGGAGCGCGGCGATGATGTCCGGGAGGGCGAAGGAGCCCTCGCCGCACAGGCGGCGCCGCCGGACGGTGTCCTCGAAGAGCGTGCCGAGGACCTGACGGTCCGCGTCGTTCAGCTCCACGCCCACGATGCGCGACCGCGGTACGCCCGCCAGGTCGGCCGGCGGGGTGTGGGCGCGCTCGGTGTGCCAGACGTCGATGATGAGACCGCCCGCCGGGTGACCGGCGGCCTCGACCAGCCGGAGTCCGTCGTGCACCGTCTTGAGGTTGGACCAGGGGAGGAACTCGATGCCGAGCCGGGCGCCCACGCCATCCGCCTGCGCGGCCAGGGCGGCGAACTCCTCGGCCCAGGCGTCGGGATCCCACGGCCGGTCCTCGACATCGGGCCCGATCTTGAGGTGGTGGGCGCCGAGTGCCTCGGCGGTCCGCAGGAGGTCGCGGCGTACCGCGTCCGAGGCCGCGCGCCGGTGGCCGTCGGCCCACCAGTCGACCAGGAGTTCCAGCTCCAGGTGGACGAGTCCGTTGTCCGCGAGGAGCGACCGGATCCCGGCGAGTCCGTACGTACGCTCGGCCTCCACCAGGTCCGCGTACAGCAGCCCGAAGCCCGTGAACCCGGCGGCGCCCGCCGCCTCCGCCCGCTCGCGCAGGGTCAGCGGGCTGCGCTGGTCGTCCCGCCCGGGCGCGGCGTCCCCCGCGGTGGTCCAGCAGGTGGCGAGCAGATCCTCGGCGGCCATGATGGCGTTCCCCTCTCTTCAGTCGCGAGCGGCCTGCGGCCGGGCCGTTCACCTGGACGCCCACGCTAGGCGTGCCCGTGTGGATTGCTGAAGGGACGGAAACCATCATTGACCCATCATCGGCACATCTCTCTCCCCTCGGCATCTCCTCGCCCCGCACGGGCCCGGGCGGGGAGGGCCGACGTCGTGAGCGGTGACCGCCGCGTCTACCGTGGATGATCTCCGCCCGGGGAGCCGGGGACCTTCCCGCCGATCCTGAAAGGCACTCATGGCAACCGTCGAAACCTCGGTACGCGACGGGGTGGCACATCTGGTGCTCAACCGCGCGTCCGCGCTCAACGCACTCGACACCGACACCGTGCTGGCCATGCGCGCGGCGCTGGACCGGTGGCGCGACGACCCCGGTGTCCGCGCGGTCGTCGTCCGCAGCGGCACCCCGAGGGCGTTCTGCGCGGGCGGGGACATCCGGGCGATCCGCGAGGCGGCGCTGCGGGGCGACTTCGCCGCCACCACGCGCTTCTTCCGCGAGGAGTACGCCCTGAACCAGGCAATCGCCGAGTACCCCAAGCCGTATCTGGCGCTCATCGACGGGGTCGCCATGGGCGGCGGCCTCGGCATCTCCGTGCACGGTGCGGTGCGCGTGGCCACCGAGCGGTCGGTGTTCGCGATGCCGGAAACCGTCATCGGTTTCTATCCCGATGTCGGCGCCTGCTTCTTCCTGCCCCGGCTCGGCGGCGCGCTCGGCCGCTACCTCGGGCTGACCGGCGCACGCCTCAGCGGCGCCGACGCCGTCACGGCGGGGCTGGCGACCCACTTCGTGTCCTCCGCCGATCTGCCGGAGTTCACCGCCGCGCTGGACACGACGGAACCGGCGGATGTGCTCGCCAAGTACTCCCGTACCGCGCCGCCGTCCGACCTCGACGACACCGGCGACCGCATCGCCGCCGCGTTCGCGCCCGGCCCCCTGTCCGAGGTGGCCGACCGCCTGCGGGCGGACGGTTCGGCATGGGCCGAGACGACGCTCGGCTCCCTCGCGGCCGCGTCGCCGCTGAGCCTCCGGCTGACCGACGAGCTGCTGCGCCTGGGCGAGCGCGACACTCTCGCCGCGTGCCTCCGGCGGGACCTGGCGGTGGCGTCCCGGCTGGTCCGTGAGCCGGACTTCGCCGAGGGTGTCCGCGCGAAGCTGGTGGACAAGACCGGGGACGCGCGCTGGTCGTACGGCTCGGCGGAGGCGGTTCCGCACGAGCGGATCACCGAACTGCTCGGCGGCTAACCTGGCACCGCTGTGTACCTACCACCACAGAGGGAGTGGTGTGCCGTGCCGGATCCTCCGAGCAGGGGCGTGCTGGTCACCGGGGCGTCCCGGGGCATCGGCCGGGCGGTCGCGCGGGCGTTCGCGGAGCGCGGCGACCGGGTGGCCGTGCACTACGGGGCGCGGGCGGCGGACGCCGAGGAGACCCGGGCGGAGCTGCCGGGCGAGGGACATGTGGTCATCGGCGGCGACCTCGGTGACCCGGCCGAGGCGCAGCGGATCGCGGACACCGCCGAGGAGGCGCTCGGCGGGGTCGATGTGCTGGTCAACAACGCCGCCGTGGCCACCTCGGAGAGCAACGCGCACCGGGTGGCCGACGTGTCGTACGCGGAGTGGCAGCAGGTCTGGCGGCAGATGGTCGACGTGAATCTGCTCGGCGCGGCGAACGTGAGCTACTGCGTGGCGCGGCACCTCATCGCCCGTGGTGCGCCCGGCCGGATCGTGCACATCGGCTCGCGCGGGGCGTTCCGCGGCGAGCCGGACCATCCGGCCTACGGGGCGAGCAAGGCGGCGCTGCACGCGCTCGGCCAGTCGCTGGCGGTCGCGCTGGCGCCGCACGGGATCGCGGTGACCTCGGTGGCGCCCGGGTTCACCGCCACCGAGCGGGTGGCGGGGCGGCTGACCGGGGAGTCGGGGGACGCGCTGCGGGAGCAGAGCCCGTTCGGCCGGGTCGGCACGCCGCAGGAGGTGGCGACCGCGGTGGTGTATCTGGCGTCGGCGGAGGCCACCTGGGCGTCGGGCACGGTCCTGGATCTCAACGGGGCGTCGCATCTGCGGCTGTGAGGGGGCCGCCGCTCATCACCGGAAGGAGGACACGTGGCCACGATGGACGAGGCCGAGCTGCGCCGGGCCGTGGCGGTGGCCGGTGAGCTGGCGCGGTGGGCGGCGGAGGCCATGCGCCGCCCCCGTACCGGCGACGTGCGGTGCAAGGCGAACGCGGCCGACATGGTCACCGACACCGATGAGCTGATCGAGCGCCAGGTCCGCTCCGTGCTGCTGCGCGCCTTCCCCGGCCACCGGGTGGAGGGCGAGGAGTACGGGGTGCGCGAGGGCGCGGCGGGGGCGCCGAGCTGGGTGGTGGATCCGGTCGACGGCACGACGAACTACGCGCACGGGGTGGGCTGGAGTTCGTTCTCCCTCGGCCTGTCCGACGCGTCCGGGCCGCTGCTGGGCCTGGTGGCCGACCCGTGGCGGGGCGAGGTTTTCACCGCGGTGCGGGATGAGGGCGCCCGCCTGGACGGGGAGCCGATCCGGGTCACCGACGCCACGGGGGTGCGGGGGCAGGTGGTGATGACGGAGTGGGCGGCCCATGCCCCGTGGCACGGCATGGACCGCGTCCTCGCGGAGCTGTCCGCCCGCCTGTGCACCGTGCGGATCATGGGTTCGACGGCGCTGTCGCTGGCCCAGGTGGCGGCGGGCCGGGCCGTCGCGGGGGCGATCGGCAGGTTCCAGGCGGTGGACGGGCTGCCCGCCCTGCTGATCTGCCGGGAGGCGGGCGCGCTCGCGTACGACGACACCGGGCCGACCGCGGGCGTGCCGTCGGGCGGGCTGCTGGTCGCGGCGCCCGGGGCGGCGGAGGAGACGTACGGCATCTGGCGCGCCGCCCGGGCGGGCCACGGCGGTGGCTAGTGCCGCGTCAGTCAAGGTTTGCCCGGTAGCGAGGCGTCCTGGTGCGGTCAGATGCAAGGCGCCGGATCGGCCTCGTAGTGGGCCTACTCGGTCGCCAGGGCGGCGAGCGGGGTGAACCTTGGCTGACGCGGCACTAGGCGTCGCCGTCCAGATGGGCGAGGAAGTCCCGCAGCGCGGCGTTGACTTCGTCCGGGCGCTCCTGCTGGGTCCAGTGGCCGCAGCCGTGCAGCGTCACCTCGTCGTGCAGCCGGGGGGCGATCCGGCGCAGTGAGGCGCGCAGGGTGTCCACGCCGCGGAACGAGGTGACCAGGTCGCGGTCGCCCACCACGTACAGTGCGGGCACGTCGATGCCGCGGCCCCGGAAGGGGGCGAGGAGTTCCTGGTTGCGCTCGATGTTGCGGTACCAGTTGAGGGGGCCGGTGAAGGCCCGGGTGCCGTGTTCGGCGTAGTCGCGGGCGAAGACCTCGATGTCCGCTTCGGTGAGCCAGCCGGGCAGCTGGTCCGGCTCGGGCACGGTGTCCAGCAGGGCCCGGCCCTCGGGGACGACCCAGGGCCGGGGCCGCTCGTTCTTCGGGTTGTCGCCGGAGCCGCTGAACAGGATCCGGCGGAGGGACGACGCGATGTCCTGCCCCAACTCGGCGTCGGCGACGCCCGGTTGCTGGAAGTAGTTCTGGTAGAAACCCTCGCCGTAGTACGTCCGGGTGGCCGAGGGCGGGGCCATTCCGGCGGGCAGGGCCGGCGGGACGCTCAGCCCGGCCACGGCGCGTACGACATCGGGGCGCAGCATCGCCGTGATCCAGGCGACCGGCGCGCCCCAGTCGTGTCCGACGACCACCGCCTGCTCCTCGCCGAGGGCGCGGATCAGCCCGATCACATCACCGGCCAGGTGGAGCAGGGTGTACGAGGCGATGTCCTCGGGCTGCTCGCTGCGCGCGTAGCCGCGCTGGTCGGGGGCGACGACGCGGTATCCGGCCTCGGCCAGCGGGCCGAACTGGTGGCGCCAGGAGTACCAGCTCTCCGGGAAGCCGTGCAGCAGCAGGACCAGCGGCCCCTGTCCCTGCTCCGCGATGTGCAACCGCACTCCGTTCACCTCGACGACGTCATGCTTGACCGGGCTGTGCACTGTGTTTCCTCTTCCGGTGGGGCGCTCTACTGCCGAGTAACGATGCTATATGCAACCGGATCGACGCCGGTCAGGGTGCGGCTGATGTCCCACAGCCGCGCCGCGACGGCGGTGTCGGCGAGGTGGGCCCACACCGGTTCGGGCCGGGGCCTGCCGCGCAGGCCGAAGGCGCGCGGTCCCCGCAGCTGCCCGCCGCGCACACGGGGATCGAGCACCGCTCGCACCGCGGGCCACGCCCCGGCGTGCTTGCCCTGGAGGAGGACCCCGGCGGGCGCCGCGCGCAGCCGGGTGCCGGGGGTGCGTACGTGAACGGGCGGCCGCGAGGGGGTGAGGGAGTCGAGGGCGCCGCCGGGGTGGACCACCACGCTCGCCACCGGGCTGCCGGTGGAGCGCAGGCGGCGGTCGAGTTCGAGGCCGAAGGACATCTGCGCCAGCTTGGACCGTCCGTAGGAGCGCTTCGGCCGGTAGTCCTGCCGGGACTGCGGGTCCTCCAGGTCCAGGCGTTCGGTCTTCGCCGCGAAGCTGCCCATGGTCACGACGCGGCCTGTCGGCGCGGCCGACAGCAGCGGCATCAGCCACCGGGTCAGCGCGAAGTGTCCCAGATGGTTCGTGCCGAACATCAGCTCGTGGCCGTCCACGGTCGTACGGCGCGGCGGATCGTCGAGCGCGACCCCGGCGTTGTGGACCACCGCGTCGAGGTGCGCCGACTCCAGCGCGTCCACCGCGGTTTCGAGCGAGGCGAGGTCGGCGAGGTCCAGCCGCAGAACACGCACCCGCGCGCCCGGGACACGCCCGCGGATCGCGGTCACGGCGGCTTCGGCCTTCATCGTGCTCCGGCTGCCCAGTACGACGGTGGCCCCGGTGGCGGACAGTTGCTCCGCGATGAAGTACCCGATGCCCGCGTTGCCGCCGGTGACCAGGACGACGCGGCCATCGGCACGCGGCAGCCGATGGACATCCCAGCGCGGGGTGGAGGACACGGATGGCATGGCGGCGAAGCTCCCTTGCGGCGAAGGACCCGGACGCTCGGAGTGAGGGCCCTGCCGTCGAAGATCCCAGCGGCCACCGACACACCGGCGACGGATCGCCGACGGCAGGGGCCTCCTCGGTCACCATGAGGTTCCTCAGTCACCGAAAAGTGCGTTCTTCCACGTCAGCGGTCGCTCTCTTATGGTTCCCGAGTAACGACAAGAGAGCACGGAGCCCTCAAGGAGGCAGGCAGCATGGCCGTCACTCTGCTCAACCCCAGTGGATTGCCCGAGATCGATGTCTACCGGCAGGTGTCGATCGCGTCCGGCTCGAAGCTGGTCTTCATCGCCGGGCAGGTCGCGTGGGACGCCGAGGGTGTCACGGTCGGCGAGGGCGATCTCGCCGCCCAGGTCGAGCAGTGCTACCTCAACGTCGGCACCGCCCTCGCCGGTGCGGGTGGTTCCTTCGACGACGTGGCGAAACTGACCGTCTACGTCGTCGACTGGACGCCCGACAAGATGCCCACCCTCCTGGAGGGGATCTCACGGGCGGCCGCGAAGCTGGGCGTCACCCCGGCCCCGCCCGCCACGCTGCTGGGCGTCGCGGCCCTGGACGTACCCGACCACCTCGTCGAGATCGAAGCCACCGCGGTCCTCGACTGAACGGCCCCCTCAGTGGCCGGCCGCGGCGGTGGGCTCCGTGCGGCCCGCCCAGATGCCGCGGCTGTGGACGAGGTGGCTGCGCATCAGTTCCACCGCGCGCTCGCCCTCTCCGGCCTCGATCGCGTCCACGAGCGTGATGTGCTCCTCGCCGGACTGGGTCAGCTCGCCCTGGTCCGCCAGCCTCCGCAACCCCTTCGTTGGCCACCGTCGCACGGCGCACCCGGTGGCGGCAGCGGGGACTGGCCCGCGATCAGTGCGTCGATCGCGTCGAACAACTCGGACATGGAACGCCTCCCGCGCCCGTTATACACAGGAACGGACTCCCGGAGCACATATCGCGGACGGCCGCTCGGAGCGGCCGACAGCCGAAAGTCACCTACCGTTCGGGGACGGAGAAACCCGTGGTGGGGGCTACGTCGAGACGTCGTCCAGGTCGCCCCACTGGGCGAGCAGGTCCTCCTCGGTGGGCTCGGGGACGGGGGCGGCGGCGCCGAGGGGCTGCTCGGCCCAGATGATCTTGCCGGTGGGGGTGTAGCGGGTTCCCCAGCGCTGGGCGAACTGGGCCACCAGGAACAGGCCCCGGCCCCCCTCGTCCGTGGAGGCGGCGCGGCGCAGATGGGGGGAGGTGCTGCTGCCGTCGGCGACCTCGCAGATGAGGTTGCGGTCGCGGACGAGCCGCACATGGATGGGGCCGGAGCCGTAGCGAATGGCGTTGGTGACCAGCTCGCTGAGGATGAGTTCGGTGGTGAAGCCGCTCTCCTCCAGGCCCCACCCGGCCAGCCGCCGGGCGGCCTCGGAACGGATTCCGGCGACGGCGGCGGGGTCGGAGGGGACCTCCCACTCGGCGACGGAGTCGGGGTCCAGGAGATGGGTGCGGGCGACCAGGAGGGCGATGTCGTCCCTCGGGTGCGAGGAGGCCATCGCATCGAAGACGGCCTGGCAGATCTCCTCCGGGCCGCGCCCCGGCTGACCCGCCAAGGTGCTGCGCAGCAGGCGCAGACCGGTGTCCCGGTCGCGGTCGCGGTCCTCGACCAGACCGTCGGTGTACAGGGCCAGTCGGCTGCCCTCGGGCAGCAGCAGCTCGGTCGTCTCGACGGGTTCGCCGCCGAGGCCGAGCGGCGGGGCGAGGGGGACCTCGGGGAAGGTGACGGTGCCGTCGGGGTACATCAGGGCAGGACCCGGGTGGCCCGCCCGGGCCATGGTGCAGCGGCCGGTGACCGGGTCGTAGATCGCGTACAGACAGGTGGCCCCGCTGATCGGCGCGGCGTCGGTCTCCGCGGCGGCCTGGTCCTGGTCGAAGCGGGTGACCAGCTCGTCGAGATGGGTGAGGATCTCGTCCGGCGGCAGGTCCAGGGCGGAGAAGTTGTGCACGGCGGTGCGCAGCCGCCCCATGGTGGCGGCGGCGTGCAGCCCGTGTCCGACGACGTCGCCGACGACGAGGGCGACCCGGGCGCCGGGCAGCGGGATGACGTCGAACCAGTCGCCGCCGACACCGGCCTGGGCGGGCAGATAGCGGTGCGCCACCTCCAGGGCCTCCTGCTCGGGCAGCCCCTGCGGCAGCAGGCTGCGCTGGAGGGTGACGGCCATGGAGTGCTCGCGGGTGTAGCGGCGGGCGTTGTCGATGGCGACGGCCGCGCGGGCGACGAGCTCCTCGGTGAGGGCCACGTCCTCCTGGTCGAACGGCTCGGACTTCTCCGAACGCCAGAAGGTGGCGATGCCCAGGGTGACGTCGCGGGCACGCAGCGGAATGGTGATCATCGAGTGGATGCCGTACTCGACGATCCGGACGGCCTGCTCGGGGTCCTGCTCCTGCCATCCCGCGAAGTCCCGGATGTCGGCGTCGAGCACCGGCCGCCCGGCGCCGAAGCCGAGCGCCTGCGGGGCGCCGCGCACATAGGTCGTCCGCTTGCCGACCCGCCACAGCGGATGGTCGTCGCGGATGCCGAAGGTGGCCGTACGGCGCATGGCGTCGCCGGACGGCTCGTCGCCGCGCAGCACCGGTTCCACCAGGTCGACGGTGGCGAAGTCGGCGAACCACGGCACCGCGAACCGGGTCAGCTCCTCGGTGGTGCGGGAGATGTCGAGGGTGGTGCCGATCTTCGCGCCCGAGTCGTACAGCAGCCGCAGCCGCTTCTCCGCCACCTCGGCCTGGCCGGACAGCGCGCGCAGTTCGGTGGTGTCCCGGAGGGTGGCGACGCTGCCGGGCGCGCCGCCGTTCCACTGGGTGGAGCGCTGGTTGACGGCCAGCAGCCGGTCCCCCGCGAGATGCACCTCGTCGGTGGCCACCCGGCCGGAGGACAGCAGCTCGGCGGTGCGCGGTTCGAGCCCCAGGTCGCGGACGTGGTGGCCCTCGGCGTCCGGGGGCAGGTCGAGCAGTCGGCGCGCCTCGTCGTTGACGAGGACGAGGCAGCCCTCACCGTCGACGATGAGCACGCCCTCGCGGACGGAGTGCAGCACCGCGTCGTGGTGCTCGTACATACGGGTCATCTGGGCCGGGCCCAGGCCGTGGGTCTGGCGCCGCAGCCGGCGACCCACCAGCGCGGTACCGGCGGTGGCGAGGGCGAGCGCGCCCCCGGCCGCGCCGAGGACCAGCGGCAGCTGCCGGGTGACCCGGCCGCTGACGTCATGGGCGGTCATTCCGGCGCAGATCACGCCGACGACCTTGCCGTCGGCCCGTCGGATCGGGACCGTGGCCTGCACTTCCTTGCCGAGGGGGCCCTGCACGGTCTCCTTGACGACCTTGCCGCGCAGCGCGGGCTTGTAGTCGGCGACGAGCTGATGGCCGATCTGCTTCGGCAGCGGGTGGGTGTAGCGGACGCCCTTGGGGTTCGCCGCGACGACGAAGTCCAGGCCCGCCCGCTTACGGACCTGCTCGGCCCGCGGCTGGAGCACCGTCGTCGGGTGGCGGGTCGTCATGGCCTCCGCGGTGCCCGGGGAGCCTGCGAAGGCCTGGGCCACGGCGGTGGACCTGTTGATGGCCTCCTGCTCGCTGTCGTTCCGCGCCTGGAGTACGAGCGCCAGCGTCGCCACGGCAATGAGCATGACGACAACGACCGCCTGTACCGCAAACACCTGCCCGGCGATGCTGCGCACGCCCAGCAGGGAGCGCAAGCGACCCCGCGACCGGACAGGCGGGGAGAGCTTCGATCGACCGAAAAATCCGATCACCCCCTATTCCTAACACCTCACGGCGCCAAGACGTGAGCAGCTGGGATGAGACAGTACCCGCGACCGGGCGGTTGATACGTTCCAGTCACCCACCGCTGAGACTCGGTGGCTTTGCGTAGGGGCTCGGCGGGGCGGGTTCAGAGGGTGGGAGGCAGGGGAAGGACCCTGCCGCCGGGTCGTGGTTCCGCCGTGGTTCCCGGGTCCGTCCGGCATCCGCACCACGTGTTGTCCGATCACGGCCGCCGCCTTGAGGGCACGGCCCGGTGAGCATGGAGGCGAATGCCGTTGTCGACGCATCGTTACAGACGGACGCAGCATCACGGACAGGCACAGCGTCACAGGCGGATGCGTCATCAGGATTCCCGGCTCCGGGCCTCGGTGGGGGTCGTCGTCCTGGCGGTGCTGGCCCTGCTGGTGCCTGCCGCCGCGTCCGGCCGGGCGGTGGCGGCCGGCGGACGGACGTCTCCTGCTGGGGCGGTCTGCTGAGCCTGGACGCCTCCCCTGCGCGGGTGCGCGGCGCGGTGGCCGACTGGGCGTGCCGCGACGTCGGCGAGGCCCGCGAGGCGGGCCTTCCCGGTGTGGTCGAGCTGAGCGACCACGGAGACCTCATGACCACGTTCCTGGGTTTGCCGTTTCCCAGGATGTTCATGTACGGCGACCAGAACGCGTCGCTGTCCCATCTGCCGCGGCTGGCCGCGGCGGGCGTCGAACTCGCCGAGATCCCGCAGTGCGGACACTTCCCCATGTATTCCAACCCACCGGTCATGTGGGCCCGCATCGCCGACTTCCAGGGAAGGGTGCCGGACCCGTGGTGGTGGGCCCGGGATCGGCCTATTCTGCGCACGCGTTGATCACTTCCTATGGAGGACGCATGACCGTCGGCAACACTCCCTCCCGGGCCGTGGTGGTGGGCACCGGATCCCGTGCGCAGATGTTCACCACGGCGCTGGCCCGCCGCCCCGGGCTGCGGGTCGCCGCGCTGTGCGACCCGAACCCGGTGCGCATCGCCCACCACCAGCGGCTGCTGAAGGAGGCCGGTGAGCCGGAGGCGGTCGCCTGGAGCCCGGAGGACTTCGAGCGCCGACTGCGTGCCGACGACATCCAGGAAGTGGTCGTGACCTGCGTGGACGCGCTGCACGACGCCTATATCGTGCCCGCGCTGCGGGCCGGTTGCCGAGTGGTCACCGAGAAGCCGATGACCACCGACGCCGCCAAGTGCCGCCACATCCTGCGCACCGTCGAGGAGACCGGCAACCATCTGGCGGTGGCCTTCAACTACCGCTTCAACCCGGTGCACGAGGAAGTCCACCGGCAGCTGTCCTCGGGCGCCATCGGCGAGGTGCTGTCGGTGCACTTCGAGTGGCTGCTGGACACCCGGCACGGCGCGGACTACTTCCGCCGCTGGCACCGCGAGAAGCAGCACAGCGGCGGGCTGATGGTGCACAAGTCCAGCCACCACTTCGACCTGGTCAACTGGTGGCTGGGGGCCAGGCCGCAGGAGGTGTTCGGCTACGGCAGGCTCGGCTTCTACGGCCGCGAGGCGGGCGAGCGCAGCGGTTACCGCCGCGAGTACGAGCGGGCCCACGGCGCGTCCGCCGCGCAGGACGACCCGTTCGCGCTGGAGCTGGCCGACAACGACGCGCTGCGCGCGCTGTACCTCGACGCCGAGGGGGCGGACGGCTACCACCGGGACCGCAACGTGTTCGGCGACGGCATCACCATCGAGGACGACATGTCGCTGCTGGTGCGCTACGACACCGGCGCCACCATGACGTACCACCTGACCGCGTACTCCCCGTGGGAGGGCTACCGCGTGATGTTCAACGGCACCCGCGGCCGGCTGGAGCTGGAGGTGGAGGAGAGCCGGTGGCAGCCGCCCGTGCTGGGCACCACCTCCGGCCGGGGCACCATCCACGGCGACGAGGCGCTCGCCAACGCGGGCGGCCCGCGGGTGGTGCTGCGCCCGCTGTGGGAGCCGCCACGGGAGGTGGAGCTGCCCGCGTTCGACCACGCGGGACACGGTGGCGGGGACGAGCGCATGCTGACGGCGCTGTACGGACCCCTGAACCCCCTCGACCCGGCGGCGGCCACCGGGACGCCCGCCGCCGCGGACGGCTCCGACGCGTCGAAGCAGCGTGCCACCGAGGCGGACGGAGCGCTGGCCCTGGTCACGGGCCTGGCCGCGAACGAGTCGTTCCGTACCGGCAGGCCCGTGGCCGCGGCGGATGTGGTACCCGAGTAGGGAGGGGAATCAGCTCTAGGCGCTCAATCGTTCCTGCCGGTCGGTCAGTTCCAGGTCCATGTGCTGGGCCAGGCCGATGGCGAGGGCCGCCACCGTCGGGTGCTGCCAGACGAAGTTCGCGGCGAGCTTGATGTTCAGGCCGGTTTCCAGGCGTACCCGCAGCTCCATGGCGAGCAGCGAGTCGAAGCCGAGGGACTTCAGCGGGGTCTGCGGGTCGAGGGTGGTGCTGCTCAGCCGCAGCACGACCCGGATGTGGTCGGTCAGATACGCCTCCAGGGCGGCGCGGCGGGCGAGACCGGGCGGGATGGCGGTGAGCCGGGCCCGGATGTCGTCGGTGTTCTCCTGGGCGTCGGCCGGGTGGTCCTCGCCGGGGAGGAGCAGGCCGAACAGGGACGAGTGGTGCCCGGCGGCCGGGATCCAGCTGGTGGGCTCGCCGGGGATGACACCGGTGTGCACCCGCCCGTACGCCAGCAGGGTGCCGAGCGCGCGCAACCCCTGGTCGGTGGGGATGGTCCGGTAGCCGCGGTCGGCGAAGCCGGTGGCGACGCCGGTCTCGCCCCACGGCCCCCAGCCCACGGCCAGGGTCCGCAGCCCCTGCGCGGAGCGCCAGGCGGCGAAGCCGTCCAGCCAGGCGTTCGCGGCGGCGTAGGCGCCCTGCCCGGGGTTGCCGAGCAGCGAGGCCATGGAGGAGAACACCGCGAACCAGTCGGGCCGCAGCCCCGCGGTGGCCCGGTGCAGCCGCCACGCCCCGGTGACCTTGGGCGTCCACACCCGGTGCAGCTGGTCGTCGCGGATGTTGGTGACCGCAGCGTCGTCGAGGACCATGGCGCAGTGGACGACGCCGTCGAGCCGTGCCCCGTCCGCGGTGGCGGCGGCCACCAGCCGGTCGGCGGTGCCGGGGCGCCCGATGTCGCCGAGGATGACGGTGACCCGGGTGCCGGTGGCCGACAGTTCGGCGAGCGTCTGCGCGTCGGCGGCCAGGGGTGCGGTACGGCCGTTGAGCACGAGATGGCCCGCGCCCTGGCTTGCCAGCCAGCGGGCGGTGGCCAGGCCGAGCCCGCGCAGGCCCCCGGTGATCAGATAGGTGCCGCCCCGGCGTACCGGGAGGGGCCCGTCGGGCAGGACGGCGCTGATCTCGCCCTGCTGCGGGAGGGTCAGCACCAGTTTGCCGAGGTGGCGGGCGCCCGCCATCTGCCGGAACGCCTCGGTGACATCGGCCAGCGGATAGGTGGTGCAGCGCAGGGGCTTGAGGCGCCCGGCGGCGAACTCGTCGAGCACCTCGCGCAGCATGGCGGCGAACACCGCGGGGCGGGAGGTCTGGAGCTCCACGAGGTCGACCGTGCTGAAGGTGATGTTGTGGCGCAGGGGTGAGAGTCCGAGCGGGGCGTCGGAGAGGATGTCGCGGACGCCGAGTTCGATGAAGCGGCCGAAGGGGCGCAGCGACTCGAGACCGGCCCGGATGGCCGCGCCGGACAGCGAGTTGAGGACGACGTCGACGCCCTCGCCGCCGGTGGCCTCCATGACCTCGTCGCGGAAGTCGAGCGAGCGGGAGTCCATGACCTGGGTGATGCCCATGGAGTGCAGATAGCGGCGCTTGTCCTCGCTGCCCGCGGTGGCCAGTACCTCGGCGCCCAGCAGCCGGGCGACGGCGATGGCGGCCAGTCCGGTGCCGCCGGTGGCCGAGTGGATCAGCACCCGCTCGCCCTCCCTGACGCGGGCGATGTGGCGCAGCGCGTACCAGGCGGTGATGAAGGCGAGGGGAAGTCCGGCGGCGGTGGCCGGGTCGAGGCCGTCCGGGAGGGGGCCGGTGCAGTCGGCGGGGACGACGGTGAAGGAGCTGAAGGCGCCGCCGCGCGCGTCGGCCGCGACGACCCGGTCGCCGACGCGGACGTGGTCGACGCCGGGGCCGACGGCGGTCACCTCGCCCGCGCATTCGAACCCGAGCCGGTAGCGGACGTCCCCGTCGCCGGGGAGCAGACCCATGGCGGTGAGGACGTCGCGGAAGTTCATGCCCGCGGCCAGGACGCGCAGTTCGGCCTCGCCGGGGCCGGGCGGGCGGCGCCCGGCGGTGGCGAGTTCCAGGGTGCCGAGGTCGCCGAGGCGGCCGGCCCGCAGCCGGAAGCCGTCGGTGCCGCAGCGCACGGTGCGGGCGGCGGCCGTGGTGCGTTCGGTGTCGGTCAGGGGTGCGTAGGCGAGCCGGGCGGTGTGGCGTGTTCCGTCGCGGAGGGCGATCTCGTCCTCGGCGGCGTCGGCGAGGAGTTCGGGGACGAGGTCGAGCGGTGCGGCCGGGTCGGTGTCGACCAGGGTGGCGCGCAGTTCGGGGTGTTCGTACGCGAGGACCCGCACCATTCCGCGCAGTGCGCTCTGCGCCGGGTCGGGCACGTCCTCGGGGGTCACGGCCCGGGCGCCCCGGGTGACGGCGTACAGGCGCGGCGGGCCGGTGGGCCCGGCCGGGACCGCGGCGAGGGCCTGGGCGGTGGCGAGCAGCCGCCGGGTGCGGCGCAGGGCGTCGTCGCCGCCGTCATCGTCGCTGTCATGGCCGTCGCCGTCGGCCTGTGTGGCCTCGGGACCGTCGGTACGTGGCGGGGTGCCGCACAGCAGGACGACGCCTCGCGGCAGGGCGCCGGGGCCGGTGAGCCGGGCGGTGAGGTCCTCGCGGAGGGCATCGAGCGGGGTGTCGTCCAGGGGCGGGTCCCAGAGCCGGGTGGTGGCTCCGGCGGCGCGCAGCGCACCTGCGGCGGCGTGCGCGGCGCCGTCGCCCTCGCCGACGATGAGCCAGTGGCCGGGCGGACGGGTGTCGTCCGGGGCGGGCAGCGCGGCGCGTTTCCAGCCGACCTCCAGGAACCACTGGTCGACCTCGGTGGTCTGCTGGGCGGCGCGGCGGGCGATCCGCAGGCCGTCGATGGCGAGGACGGGGCGGCCGTCCCCGTCGAGCAGCCGGATATGGCCGACGAGGGTCCCGGCGGTGGACTCGGCCGTCAGCCGGGCGTGGCAGTAGACGGCGGTGGCGGGGTCGCCGAGGACGCGGGCGGTCTGGATCCCGACGGGCAGCACCAGCCCCTGGTCGCCGTCCTTCAGCAGCCCGGCGACCAGGAGCTGGGCGCACAGGTCGACCAGGACGGGGTGGATGCGCAGGGCGTGTCCGGGGGTGCGGGCGGCCTCGGGGATCCGTACCCGGGCCCAGAAGCTGTTGCCGTGGCGGGAGGTGTGCGCCTCGGTGATGCCGTTGAACGCCGGGCCGTGTTCGATGCCCCGGGCCCGCAGGTTGGCGTACAGGGCGGCCGGGTCGACGGGAGCGGGGTGGCGCAGGGCCAGGGTGCGTACGGAGGCGGGGCGGGGCCGGGCCGGGGCGGCGAGGCGGCGCAGCACGGCACCGGCCTGCCGGATCCAGGTGCCCTCGTCGTCACGTCCGAAGATCTCGCAGGTGGCGCGGTCGGGGGCGGCCACGGTCACCGTGGTGCTGAGGTCGGTGTGCTCGGCGATGGTCAGGAGTTCGTGGAAGCGCAGATCGGTGACCTCGACCTCGGTGGGGTCGGCGTCGAAGACCTGGCAGGCGGTGGTGAGCGCGAGGGCGTAGTAGGCGGCACCGGGCAGGACGGGGGTGCCGTGTACCCGGTGGTCGTCCAGCCAGGGCAGGGTGGCGGTGCCGGTGCTCGCGCGCCAGGAGTGGCGGAGGGATTCGCCGGGCACTTCGGTGTGGCTGCCGGGCAGTTCACCGGCGGACCGGGCGGCGGTGTCGGCGGTGGCCGCGGGGAGGGCGGGGGCGGCCCAGTGGGGGGTGCGGTCGAAGGTGATGGCGGGGACGTCGGCGAGGTCGCCGTCCCCGTACAGGTGCGCCCAGTCGACGGGGACGCCCGCGCAGTGGAGGGCGGCGAGCTGGGTGCGGAAGGTGGTGGTCTCGTCCTCGCCGCGGCGCAGGGTGGGCAGGACCACCGGGTCCCGGGTCAGATCGGCGAGGGTGCGGGCGACGGGGTGGGTGACCACGGGGTGCGGGGAGATCTCCACGTACACCAGGTGGCGGTCGGCCGCGGCGGCGGCGAGCGCGGCGGAGAAGCGCACCGGGCGGCGGAGGTTGGCGCACCAGTAGGCGGCGTCGAAGGCGGGGACGTCGTGCGGGTCGTCGAGGACGGTGGTGTAGAAGGGGACCTCCGGTCGCCGGGGCGTCAGATCGGCGAGGGCGGTGCGCAGTTCGGGGAGCAGGGGGTCGACCTGCGGGGAGTGCGAGGCCACGTCGACGGCGACCAGGGCGGCGGGCACACCGCGGGCCTCCCAGTCGGCGACGCGGCGTTCCACGCCGGCGGTGTCCCCGGCCACGACGGTGGAGCCGGGCGCGGCCATGACGGCGACGGTGACGCGGCCTTCGGTGGTGTCGAGTTCGGCCTGCACCTCGTCGGCGGGCAGGCCCACGGTGGCCATGGCGCCGTTTCCGGCGATGCGGGTGAGCAGCGCGGAGCGGCGGCAGATGACCTTGACGCCGTCGGCCAGGGAGAGCGCCCCGGCCACCACGGCGGCCGCGACCTCGCCCATGGAGTGGCCGACGACCCCGGCGGGTTCGACGCCGTGGGCGCGCCAGGCGGCGGCGAGGGCGGTCTGGAGCGCGAACAGCACGGGCTGGACGCGGGCGCAGCCGGTCACCGGCTCGCCCGCGCGGATGATGTCGAGCACCGAGAACCCGGTCTCGGCGGCGATGAGTTCATCGGCCTCGGCGAGCGCGGCGGCGAAGGCGGGTTCGCGCTCCAGCAGTCCGCGTCCCATGCCGGGCCATTGCGAGCCCTGTCCGGAGAACACCCACACCGGCCGCCGGGACACCTCGGCGCCCACGGCACCGGTCACCACCGCGGGGTGGGCCCGGCCGGCGGCGAACGCCCGGAGGGCATCGCCGAGTTCGCCGTGGGTGGTGGCGGTGACGCCGAGCCGCCCGCGGCCCGCGGCCCGGCGCAGGGCGAGGGTGTGGGCGATGTCGCGCAGCGGTACGGCCGCTCCGTCGCCCTCCAGCCAGTCGGCCATGCGCCGCGCCGCGACCGGCAACGCTGCGGGGGAACCGGCCGGGAGGAGGACGATGTGCGGGTCGGTGGCGGTGGTGCGGTGGGGCCGCCGCGTACGTCGAGCGACCGGGGTGGCGGGTGGCTGTTCCAGCACCACATGGGCGTTGGTCCCGGAGAACCCGAAGGAGGAGACGGCCGCGAGGCGGGGGCCGGTGCGCACGGGCCAGGGGGTGAGTTCCCGGGGGACGAAGAAGCGGGTGGCCTCGGCTTCGATGGCCGGGTTCCAGCGGGTGAAGTGCAGATTGGGCGGAATGAGGCCCTGGTTCAGGCAGAGCACGGCCTTGATGAGGCCGGTGACCCCGGCGGCGGGTTCGAGGTGTCCGAGGTTGGTTTTGACGGACGCCAGGGCACAGCGGTCGCGGCCGGTGCCGTACACCTCGGCGAGGCTGGTGAACTCGACGGGGTCGCCGACCGGGGTGCCGGTGCCGTGGGTTTCGACCATGCCGACGTCGCGGGCGTCGATTCCGGCGCGGGCGAGCGCCTCCTCGTACAGGGCGCGCTGGGCGGTGGGCGAGGGCGCGGCGAGCCCGTCGGAGTGGCCGTCCTGGTTGACGGCGGAGCCGCGCAGGACGGCGAGGACGCGGTCCCGGTCGCGGATGGCGTCGGGGAGGCGTTTGAGGACGACGATGCCGCAGCCCTCGCCGCGCACGAAGCCGTCGGCGGCGGCGTCGAAGGCGTGGCAGTGGCCGGTGTGGGAGAGCATGCCCATCCGGTCGAAGGACCGGGTGACTCTGGGCTCGAACATCAGGGTGACGCCACCGGCGAGGGCCAGATCGCATTCGCCCGCGCGCAGCGCCTGGGCCGCGAGGTGCACGGCGACCAGCGAGGAGGAGCAGGCGGTGTCCAGGGCCAGGCAGGGCCCCTGGAGGCCGAGGAGGTAGGAGATCCGCCCGGCGGCGACGCAGTGCGCGTTGGACAGGGCCGAGCCCTGCTGTTCCTGGGTGTGCCGGTCGAGGCGGTCCGCGTAGTCGTTGTAGCTGAGGCCGGTGAAGACGCCGGTGGCGGTGCCCGCGAGCCGGTCCGGCGGTGTTCCGGCGTGTTCCAGGGCCTCCCAGGCCACTTCCAGCAGCAGCCGGTGCTGCGGGTCGAGGACGTCGGCCTCGCGGCCGGCGACGCCGAAGAAGTCGGCGTCGAAGCCGGACACTTCGCGCAGATAGCCGCCGAGGGCGGGCAGTCCTGAGCCGTCCGCCGGGCCGTCCGGGGACGGCGGTCCCCACAGGGCGGTGCGCTCGGCGGGCGGCGCGGCGACCGCGTCCCGCCCCTCGGCGAGCAGGTGCCACAGCGCGGCGGGCGAGTCGATGTCACCGGGGAGGCGGCAGCCCATGCCGACCACGGCTATGCGGGTGGGCGGGCGGACGGAGGCAGGGGTGTTGTGACGCATCGGGGTCTCCGTGGGGGTGTTCGGCCTGTGGGGTGGAGGCCGGGGAGGGGCAGGGTCGGACTTACATGGCGTCCGGGCTGCCCAGAAGGATCGCGTGCTTCACGCCGCCGATCTGGTAGTTGAAGCTCAGCGCGTAGTCGAAGTCGAGGGGACGGGTGCGGGTGCCGGGGACCGGGTCGAAGGGCAGGCCGTCGGCGGGTTCCTCGCAGTTGGTGGTGGGGCACACCTCGCCCTGTTCCATCATCATCAGGGTCAGGGCGGCGCCGACGCAGCCGATGGGCGATCCGTGGTGGCCGAAGCACGCCTCCTGGGTGGTCACCAGGACGGAGCTGTCCGGTCCGTACAGCTCCCGGATGGCGTTGACCTCCAGGGCGGTGACGGCGGCGCCGCCGTCGCAGGCGCCGTTGACGTACGGGATCTGCTCGATCCGCCACCGGTCGCCGAGGCAGGCGCGGACGGCCCGGACGAGCTGTGCGCCGCCCGCGTCGGTGGCGAGGGGGTTGTCGAGGCCGTCGCGGGTCATGGCGGTGGCGAGCACCTGGCCGTAGAGGTGTGCGCCGCGGCGCAGTGCGTGTTCCCGGCTCTCCAGGATCACGGTGGCGGATCCCTCGCCGTGGTTGATGCAGTCGGCGCGCCGGTCGTAGGGGCGCATGAGGGAGTCGAACGAGGCGAGGAGGTCCGGCATGGCGGCGGCGTCCATCGCCTCGTGGGCGCGCTGGGCGCCCACTTGCACCTGCTGGCCGTGCTGGATCAGGGCGAGGTCGAAGACGTCGACCCCGGTCACGGCGGCCATCTCGACCTCGCCGGTGGCGATCATCCGGCGGGCGTTGCCGATCTGCACGGCGGCGGACGAGCAGCCGCAGGTCACCGTGAAGCAGGGGCCGGTGGAGCGGGCCGCCGCGGCCTGGACGACCGCGACGTCGGAGGGGGTGGCTCCGAGTGCGGCGGCGACGAACATCTCCACGCCGTCCAGCGCGGTGGCCTCGTCGGACTGGGTGTTCAGCAGCGAGAGGTACACGCCCACGTTGGCGTCCACTCCGCCGCGGCCGACGAGCAGGGCCGCCTCGCTCAGATCCTCGGCCTGGAGGTCGAGTTCGGCGTCGGCGCAGGCCTCCACCAGGGACACCAGGCCGAAGCGGTGGGCGTCGGTGTAGTGGCGGGAGAAGAACTCGGGGATTTCGGGGAGCCGTTCGCCGAAATGTTCTGGGGTGAGGTTGACCGCGCCGTAGGCGATGTCGCGCCGGACGAGGGCGGAGCGGCCGTGGGAGGCCATATCCCACACCTGACCCGCCGTGAATACCGGCTCGGCGTCGCCCGGGAGGCAGAAACCCAGACCCGTGACCACGACGTCCCGGGGTCTTTTCACGGCGCTCTCCTGAAGCTGATAATAGTTGTCATGACGACCACCTGATCATCGCTCGGAAACGATTTATGGAATAGACGACGTTACGCCGCGGTAAGGACCGCCGGAAGGTTGTGCCGTATCACCGAGGCGGATAGAGAAGGTACGTTGCCCGGATTCGCACGCCCGGCGCCCGGGCCACACCACCGCTCCGCTATCGGACCCCGCATTCCCGCGCACGCCCCCTCTTGCAGAAACTTCCTGAAAACCGGGGAAACCGCCGGGAAACACGGCGGTTTGCGGGCATCTCATCGGTACGTCATTTCGACTGTTCATCACCGGCCGCCGAAAGGACCCCCCATGGCGAACCAGTCCGCACCGTTCGACGACCTGGACCGCAAGATCGTCGCGGCTCTGGTGGCGAACGCCAGGGCGAGCTTCGCGGAGATCGGCGCCGCGATCGGGCTGTCGGCGTCCGCGGTCAAGCGGCGGGTCGACCGGATGCGGGAGAACGACGTGATCACCGGCTTCACCACGACCGTGCGCCCGGCCACCCTGGGCTGGCGGACCGAGGCGTACGTGGAGGTCTACTGCGACAGCGCGGCCCCGCCGCGGCGGCTGGCCGAGGTGGTGCGCAGCTACCCGGAGATCACCGCCGCCATGACGGTGACCGGGGGCGCCGATGCCCTGCTGCACGTCATGGCCAGGGATGTGGAGCACTTCGAGGAGGTGCTGGAGCGCATCCGGACCGAGCCCTTCATCCGGAAGACGATCAGCTACATGGTGCTGTCGCATCTGATCGCGGGCAGCGCCGAGGCCGGTGCCAGCCCCTCCGCACCGCCGGGGGCACTGGACGCAATGAACGATCGCTGAACCCGGGAGAGACGCAACATCACTGCACCAATGCGCAATTTTCCTTTCTTGTGTCCCCTCTCGCCCGCTTTCTACCGTTGAATCATTCCCCGGCCCGCGGAAGCGAGAGGACTGCTCCGTGCCCCAGACCCGTGTGCCGCGCCCCCGGCGCTATCTGACCTGTCCCCCCAGATTCTTCGACGTCCGGTACGCCATCAATCCCTGGATGCGCGAGGACACCGTGGTCGACACCGCGCTCGCCCAGGCCCAGTGGGAGACGCTGATCCGCACCTACCGCGACCACGGCCACCATGTGGAGACCGTCGAGCCGGTGCCGGGCCTGCCGGACATGGTGTTCGCGGCGAATTCCGCCCTGGTCCTGGAGGGCCGGGTCTTCGGCTCCCGGTTCCACGCGCCCCAGCGGCGGCCGGAGCAGCTCGCCTACACCTCCTGGTTCAAGGCGGCCGGATTCGAGGTCCACCCGCCGGAGGCGGTGTGCGAGGGCGAGGGCGACCTCGTGCCCGCGGGGCGGTTCGTCCTGGCCGGTACGGGGTTCCGTACGACGCGCGCCGCCCACCAGGAGGTGCAGGAGTTCTTCGGGGTGCCGGTGATCAGCCTGCTCCTGGTGGACCCGTACTTCTACCACCTGGACACCGCCCTGTTCACGCTCGACGACGAGAACATCGCCTACTACCCGGGGGCGTTCTCCCCCGGCAGCCGTGAGGTCCTGGAGCGCCTCTTCCCGGAGGCACTGATCGCCACCCGGGACGACGCCATGGCCTTCGGGCTCAACTCCGTCTCCGACGGCCGCCATGTGTTCGTCGCCCCGCGCGCGACCGGCCTCATCGACCAGCTCACCGACCGCGGTTACGTCCCCGTCCCCGTCGACCTGTCCGAGCTGCACAAGGCCGGCGGGGGCATCAAGTGCTGCACTCAGGAGATCCGCTGATGACCGCACCCGCACGCACCGCCCAGGACACCGGCGCCCGCCCCGCACGCTCCTCGGAGGAGCTGATCCGCGCCGAGGACTCCTCGCTCGCCCACAACTACCACCCGCTGCCCGTGGTCGTGTCCCGCGCCGAGGGCGTCTGGGTGTGGGACGTCGAGGGCCGCCGCTACCTCGACATGCTGGCCGGCTACTCGGCCCTCAACTTCGGCCACCGCCACCCGGCGCTCGTCGAGGCCGCCCACCGCCAGCTCGATCAGCTCACCCTCACCTCGCGCGCCTTCCACAACGACCGGCTCGCCGGATTCGCCGAGGGCCTCGCGCGGCTCACCGGCCTGGAGATGGTCCTGCCGATGAACACCGGCGCCGAGGCGGTGGAGAGCGGCATCAAGCTGGCCCGCAAATGGGCGTACGAGGTCAAGGGCGTCGCCCCGGACCAGGCGACGATCGTGGTGGCCGACGGCAACTTCCACGGCCGTACGACGACGATCGTGGGCTTCTCCAGCGACCCCGTGGCCCGCGAGGGGTTCGGCCCGTTCGCCCCGGGCTTCCGCGTCGTGCCGTACAACGACCTCGCCGCGCTGGAGGCGGCGGTCGACGAGACCACGGCCGCCGTGCTGATCGAGCCCATCCAGGGCGAGGCGGGGGTGTTGATCCCGGACGACGGCTATCTGCGCGGGGTGCGCGACCTCACCCGGCGGGCCGGGGCGCTGTTCATCGCCGACGAGATCCAGTCCGGTCTGGGCCGCACCGGCACCACCCTCGCGGTCGACCACGAGTCGGTCCGGCCGGATGTGCTGCTGCTCGGCAAGGCGCTGGGCGGCGGCATCGTGCCGGTCTCCGCCGTGGTCGCCGACCGCGCGGTGATGGGCGTGCTGCGCCCCGGTGAGCACGGCTCCACCTTCGGCGGCAACCCGCTGGCCGCGGCCGTCGGCTCGGCCGTGGTGGACCTGCTGAGCACCGGGGAATTCCAGCGCCGCGCCGCCGAGTTGGGCCGGGTGCTGGACGCCGGGCTGAGCGCGCTGCACGGCCGGGGCGTGGCCGGGCACCGCTGCCGCGGCCTGTGGGCGGGGGTCGACGTGGACCCCGCGCTGGGGACCGGGCGCGAGATCGGCGAACGGCTCATGCGCGAGGGCGTCCTGGTCAAGGACACCCACGGTTCGACGATCCGGCTGGCCCCGCCGCTGACCATCACCCGCGAGGAACTCGAGGCGTCGCTGGCGTCACTGGAGAAGGTTCTCGGCTGACCGAAGCGGGCCCCGCACAGCCCCAAACAGACCCGACGGCGACTTTGAGCGCCGGGCCGCATTACGTTCCATACGGCCCGGCGCTTCGTCATGTTCAACGTGCCTCCGAGAATCTTTTTCGGGGGCCGGAACAAGCCTCCGAACCGTAGATAACGCGCAGGTCACGGCCCTCTTATCGGGTTTTTATGTACGTTGTTGAGCATTCGACTGTTGCGGATCTCCCGATGTGGAACACTTCCTGTCAACTCGCTGGGAAGACCTGGCGGAGAGCATGAGTCCTTGCAGGTCAGCATGGTTGAGAAGGCGAGCGTGCAGGGTGCGGGAAGGAGTTGCGGCTGGAGTGGACAAGGAGCCGGTCACGGTGACGGCCGCATACCGGGTGGACCCCGGCCGCGAAACCGAGTTCTACGCCTGGGCGATTGAGATGCTCAATGCCGCGGCAAGCCTTCCGGGATACCTCGGGGGCGGCGTCATGGGCTCCGGTCAGGCGTCCTCGGAGTGGCATGTCATCTACCGATTCGACAGGGAAGTATCCGCACAGGAATGGGAATCCTCGCTCGAGCGCGCCCGGTTGGCGACTCGGGCCGGACCCTTCGTACAAGAAAAGGGAACGCAGCGCACCTCAGGGCTACAGAACTGGTTGAAGGGTCCGGTGCGGCCGCTGCCGCCGCCCCCCAAATGGAAACTCTGGCTGGTGAACCTGGGCGCCGTGTTCCCTCCGGTCCTCGTGTTCAACGTGCTGGTGATCCCGTTCCTCGAGGGCACCAATTTCCTGCTGCGGACCCTGGCTCTGTGTCTTGGCGTGACCGCGATGGTGACCTGGCTCGTCATGCCACGCCTACAGCGGGTCCTCAAGAAGTGGCTCTACCCGCCGCTTCAGTCGATCCGAGGACGTCACAGGCGCATGGCGGTGGACGGCCCGAAGCAAGGAGGCAAATCCGGATGGAATCGCTGAGGACGCTCCTCGTCGATAATTACGACTCGTACACGTACAACCTCTTCCATCTGCTCACCGAGGTCAACGGTGAGGAACCGGAGGTGCTTCTCAACGACGCGCCCGAATGCGCGGACATCGACCTCTCCGAGTTCGACAACATCGTGGTCTCCCCCGGCTCCGGACATCCGGCCGACGCCCGTGACTTCGCCGGTGCCGCCCGGCTCATCGAGCGGGCCACGATCCCGGTGCTGGGCGTGTGCCTGGGCCTCCAGGGCATCGCGCTCGGCGCCCAGGCGCGGGTGGTGCCCGCCCCCGAGCCGCGGCACGGTCACCTCTCCCGGATCAAGCACGGCGGGAAGGGCATCTTCCGCGGCCTCCCCCAGGACTTCACCGCCGTCCGCTACCACTCGCTGTGCGTGGCCGAGCCGCTGCCGCTCGGGCTCCAGGGCATAGCCTGGTCCGAGGACGGCGTGCTGATGGCGCTGCGCCACCGGGCCCGCCCGCTGTGGGGTGTGCAGTTCCACCCGGAGTCGGTGCTCACCGGATACGGCCACCGGATGTTCAGCAACTTCCGCGATCTGACGATCGAGCACGCCAACGGCGAATCCGTGACGTCCACCGCCGCCCCCGGCGAACCCCGCAAGCCCCGCGCCCCGCGCCCGAAGAAGCCGGTGGCGGCGAGGGCCCCGGCCGCGGGCGGCGCGAAGGCCCGCGCCTACCGGCTGCACGCCCGCTGGCTGGCCGACGCGACCGACACCGAGGCGGCCTTCACCCGGCTGTACGCGGACGCGCCGCGCGCCTTCTGGCTGGACAGCTCGCGGACCCAGTCCGGCGAGGCGCGCTTCTCCTTCCTCGGCGACGGGCAGGGGCCGCTGGCCGAGTTCGTGTCGTACGACACCGCCACCAAGGTGTGCGAGATCGAGCGGCCCGGGCAGCCCGCCACCACCTACGAAGGCAGCGTCTTCGACTACCTCAAGGGGGAGCTGGCCGCCAGGAAGGTCCACGCCCCGGACCTGCCCTTCGACTTCACCGGCGGCTACGTGGGCTATTTCGGCTACGAGATGAAGGCCGACTGCGGCGCCCCCGGCCGCCACGAGGCCGCCACCCCGGACGCCTGCTGGCTGTTCGCCGACCGCTTCGTCGCGGTCGACCACCAGGAGGGCGTCACCTACATCTGCTGCCTCAGCGAGGACACCCCCGACGGCCACCGCGACGCCAAGGAGTGGCTGGACGCGACCGTGACCGTGCTCAGCGGAGTGCCCGCGCAGAACGACCCACTGCCCCCGCCGCCCCCGCTCACCACCACCGCCGCCGTCGAACCGTGGCTGGTCCGGGACCGGGAGAAGTACCTGGCCTCGATCGAGGCGAGCCTGCGCGAGCTGCGGGCCGGGGTGAGTTACGAGGTCTGCCTCACCAACTCCGCGTGGCTGCCCGCCCCCAGCGACTCGTACACCTTCTACCGGACGCTGCGCCGCTGCAACCCGGCCCCGTACGCCGCCTATCTGCGGTTCGGCGACACCGACGTGGCGTGCGCCTCGCCCGAGCGCTTCCTGCGCGTCACCCCGGACGGCATCGCCGAGGCCAAGCCGATCAAGGGCACGGCGCCGCGCTCCGGCGACCCCGACAAGGACGCGCGGGCGCTGGCCGCCCTCGCCACCAGCGCCAAGCCCCGGGCCGAGAACCTGATGATCGTGGACCTGCTCCGCAACGACCTGGGGCGGGTGTGCAAGCCGGGCAGCGTGTACGTCCCGCGGCTGATGAACACCGAGTCGTACGCCACCGTGCACCAGTTGGTGTCCACCGTGCGCGGCCGGCTGCGCCAGGACACCAGCACCGTGGACTGCGTACGGGCCTGCTTCCCCGGCGGCTCGATGACCGGCGCCCCCAAGCTGCGCACCATGGAGATCATCGACGCGCTGGAGACCGAGGCCCGCGGCGTGTACTCGGGCGCCCTCGGCTTCCTCAGCTGCAACGGCGCGGCCGACCTCAGCATCGTGATCCGCACCGCGGTGTTCACCGGCGGCCGGATGCACATCGGCGCGGGCGGCGCGATCATCCTCGACTCCGATCCGGCCGAGGAGTACGAGGAGATGCTGCTGAAGACCGCGGCGACGATGCGCGCCTACGACGCCTCGGCACGGCGGCCCGCCGGTGAGCTGGACGACCTGCTGGTGGCAGCGGCCCCGTCGCTGCCGGACTCCCCCGCGAAGGAGCTGGAACGGTGACCGCTCTCACGGATCTCTCGGAACTCTCCGGTCTCTCGGATTCCGCCCTCGTCGACCCGGTCCTCGCCCGCTCCGGGCTCGCGTTATCCGGCCCGTCGGTCTTCGTCCCGTCGGTGTCCGCCAACGTGGCCGCGCATCTGGCGGCGCTCGCCGACCGGTGCGGCTGGTCGGCCCGGCCCGCCTTCCTGGAGGCGCACCGGATCTGGACCCACGGCGAGGTCCACGACCGTGCCGCGCGCGCCGCCACCGTGCTGGCGGGGCACGGGGTGGGTGCCGGGGACCGGGTGCTCATGGCACTGCCCGACGGCATCATGTGGGTGGCCACGTTCCTGGGCGTGGCCCGGCTGGGGGCGACGGCGGTGCTGGTCAACCCCGGGCTCACCGCCGACGACCACCGCTTCATGACGGAGGACTCGCAGGCCGCGCTGTGTGTCTCGGGGCCCGACCTCGAGGGCCACTTCGACACCGCGCGCTGGCTCGGCGCGGACCAGCTGTCGGCGCTGACGAACCCGGACGCCGTCGACGCCGCGGAGGCGGCGCGGGAGGCCGAGCCGGTGACGGCCGACGCCCCGCTCTACGTCCAGTACACCTCGGGGACCACCGGCCGCCCGAAGGCGGTGACCCACACCCACGGCCATGTGGCCGCGTACTACGACCTGGTGGGCCGGGACGTGCTGGACATCGGCCCGGACGACGTGACGTTCTCGGTGTCCAAGCTGTTCTACGCCTACGGGTTCGGGAACGCCTTCGTCTTCCCGCTGTTCTCCGGGTCGTCCGCGGTGCTGAGCGCGCAGCGTCCCGGCCCCGGCCTCACCGACGACCTGGTGGCCCGGCACCGGGTGACCCTGCTGTACTCGGTGCCGTCCGCGTACGCCGCCCTGGTGGACGAGCGCGGCACCGGCCACACCCCCTGCTTCGCCTCGGTGCGCGCCGCGGTCAGCGCGGGCGAGAGCCTGCCCCGGGGCCTGGGGAGGCGGGTCGCCGAGATGCTGGGCGCCCCGGTGCTGGAGCAGATCGGCTCCACCGAGGCGGGCCACGCCTTCTGCGCGAACACCGTCTGGGAGAACGCCCCCGGCACCCTGGGACGCCCGGTGCCGCGCTTCGAACTGGAGCTGCGGGACGGCAAGGGCAGGGTGGTGGAGGCCGCCCCCGACGAGGCCGTCGAGGGCGAGCTGTGGGTGCGCGGGCCGACGGTGGCCGCCACCGGCCCGGCGGACGACGGCTGGCTCGCCACCCGGGACCGGGCCCGGCGCAACCCGGACGGCACGTACCAGCACCTGGGCCGGGTCGACGACCTGGAGATGGTCGGCGGGATCACCGTGTCCCCGCTGGAGGTCGAGGAGGTGCTGCGGGACCACCCGGCCGTACGGGAGGTGGCGGTGGCCGCCGTCCCCGACAGCCGCGGTTCGACCCGGCTGCGCGCCTTCGTGGTGCCGGCCGCGGCCGGGGGCCGGACGGTCGACGAGCGGGCCCTGTCGGACGACCTGATCGCGCTGGCCCGGAAGCGGCTCGCCGCGTTCAAGGCGCCGCGCACGGTGCGGGTGGTGTCGTCCCTGCCCCGGACGCAGACCGGCAAGCTGCGGCGCCACGTCGTACGGACGGGCGCCTGGTGACCGGCCCGCGCCCCGCCCGCCGTGCCGCCCCCGCGCGCACCCTCGTGAACGATTCCGAACGGTAGGTACTGCATATGTTGGAGCGGCTACTCCCCGAGCGCGGGTTCTACCTCGGGCTGATGTTCCAGGAGGCCGCGGCACGCCACGGCAGGGTCCGGGTGACGCTCGACCGGCCGCTGGACGTGGCACCGGACGCCGGTACGGACCTCGGGTACACCGATCTGGCGGATCTGGTCGACGACGTGGCCGCCCGGCTGTGGTCGGCGGGGGTGCGGCCGAGCGAGCACGTGGCGATCCACAAGCGCGACAACGTCGACACCGTGCTGCTGGCCTGCGCCGTCTCCCGGATCGGCGCGGTGCCCGCACTGCTGTCGCCCTCGCTGGACGGCGGGGTGGCCGCGGTGCTGCTGGACCGGCTGCACGCGCCCTGGCTGATCACCGACCGGGCCACGCTGGAATCCACCCTGAGCGGTCTGGACACCGGGCTCGCCCGTGGCGTGCTCACGGTGGACGAGGCGCCCGGGCACGCCCACGCGGTCCCGCTCGCCGAGTACGCCGGGGTGCCGCGCCGCGCGCCCATCCGGCTCCACCCCCGCGAACCCTCGCTCATCACGCACAGCTCCGGCACCACCGGCATCCCCAAGCTGGCGGTGCACTGCGCGCACACCATGTGGAACCGGCTCGTGCCGCAGCAGGCGCTGGGGCGGGCCACCCGCGGCGAGTCCGCCGCGCTGCACATGTCGTTCGTGCACTCCCGCTTCTACCATCTGCTGGGCGTGCTGCTGCACTTCGGCAGCCCGCTGCTGCTGCTCCTGGACCCCGACCCGGCCCATGCGGGCCCCCTGCTGGCCAAGTACCGGCCCGGCATCGTGGAGACCCACCCCAACACCTTCGTGCTGTGGGAGGACCTGGCCGAGGCGCCCGGGATGCCGCTGGCCAACGTACGGGCGTACGGCTCCACCTTCGACGCCATCCATCCGCGCACCGTGCAGCGGCTGCTCGGCGCGTCCCGGCGCCGCGACCCGCGGCTGGTGCAGCTGTACGGGCAGAGCGAGACCGGGCCGATCGCCTTCGGCTGGTACACCCGGCGCGGCGCGGACCGGGTGCAGGGGCGGCGGGTGGGCACCGGCATCCCCGGGTTCACCCGGATCCGGGTGGTGGACGAGCGGGGCCGGACGTGTCCGCCGGGCAAGCCGGGGGCCATCGAGGCCCGTACCCGCGGCCGGATCCTCACCTATCTCGGTGCCGCCGACCAGTACGCCCAGCAGGTGGACCGCGGCTGGTGGCGGATGGGCGACATGGGGTACCGCGACCGCTGGGGCGCGCTGTACCTGCTGGACCGCGAGGTCGACCAGCACGCCACGGTCGACTCCAATCTGGAGGTCGAGGACGAGCTGCTGTCCCGGGTCGCCGAACTCCGCGAGGTGATCATCGTTCACGGGCCCAGCCTGGAGCCGGTGCCGGTGGTGTGCACCCGCGGGGACGAGCCCCTGGACGCCGACCGCTGGCGGCTGGCCACCTCGGACCTGCCGCCGCTGGCCGAGCCGGTGCAGTGCCGCTTCGAGGACCTGCCCCGCACGAGCACCTGGAAGATCAAGCGGCTGGAGATCAGCCGGCTGCTGGCCGAGGGCGAACTGCCCACGCTGTCCACCGCCCGGGCCCATGGCTGACCCGGCGGCGGGCGAAGGCCCGGTCCTCGTGGTGGGCGCGGGGCCGGTCGGGATGACGGCGGCGCTCGCGCTGCGCGCCCGCGGGCTGGCGGTCACCGTGCTGGAGTCGGGGGCGAAGGACCGGGTGCGGCCCGGCAGCCGCGCGCTGTTCGTGCACCGGCAGTCGCTGCGGCTGCTGGAGCGGGCCCGCCCCGGGCTCGGGCAGCGCGTCGCGGCGTACGGCACGACCTGGCGGACCCGGCGCACCCTCTACCGCGGGCGCCAGGTGTTCGCGCAGACCTTCCCCGACTCCTCGGGCACGAGTGAGCTGCCCGCCTTCGCGAGCCTGCGCCAGGTGGACACCGAGCGGTTCCTGTACGAGGCGTGCCTGGAGGCGGGCGTGGACTTCCGCTTCGACGCCGAGGTGACCGGCGTCGAGGCCACCGGCACCGGGGTGACGGTGACCGCGGCGGACGGCGACGGCTGGACGGCCGGTCATGTGATCGCCGCCGACGGGGCCCGCTCCGGGGTGCGCGAGGCGCTGGGCATCCCGCTGGAGGGCACCCGTTCCGAGGGCTATCACGTGGTGGTGGACGTGGCGGATCCGGCGGGCGGGGAGTTGTCGGCCGAGCGGGTCTTCCACTACGAGCACCCCGCCGCCGGCGGCCGCACCGTCCTGCGGGTGCCGTTCACCGGCGGCTTCCAGATCGACCTCCAGTGCCGGGCCGACGACCCGCCGGGTACGTACGACACCGAGCAGGCGGTGCGCCGCTGGCTGCCCCGGCTGGTGGGCGCGGACTGCGCGCACCATGTGCTGTGGATGTCCCGGTACCACTTCCTGCGCAAGGTCGCCGCGTCGTTCACCGATCCGACCGGCCGGGTGCTGCTGGCGGGCGAGGCGGCTCATCTGTTCCCGCCGTTCGGCGCGCGCGGGATGAACAGCGGGATCGCGGACGCGGTCTCGGCGGCCGACGCCATATCGGTGGCATGCTCCGACCCGTCGAGGGCACCCGTGGCCATCGGCGAGTTCGCTTCCACCCGCCGCCGTGCCGCGCTGTTCAACAGCGTGGCCGCGGGGGCGGCCCTGGACCATATGCGGCCGCGCCGCTGGGGGCGGATGACCCAGCGGGCGGCGGCCACGCTGGCCCCGGTGGTCCCCCGGTGCGGTGCGTGGCTTGAGCACGCCCCGTACGGCCCCCGCAACGGCCCGATGGCCGATGCGGCGCGGAAGTACTGACGGTGGAGGTGAACGAAGGCGTGAACACGGACATGATCACGGCGCAGGACACCGGTCGGGAGCGGCGCTCCGACCAGCAGCAGTGGACGCTGATGTGGCGCGAGGACGGCGGGCTGATGCCCTCCCGCCCGGTGCCCGACAGCGCGCTGCTGGCCGCCGACTCCTGGCTGGTCGACGAGGGCCGGGTACGGGCGCTGGACCACCACCACCGGCGGTTCGCCGCCGCGTGCGCCGAGGCGACGGGCGACTCCCCGGCCCGGATCGAGAGCTTCTGGCGGGACGTGGCGGCGGCACTGCCGCGCACCGGCCGCTGGTTCCCGCGGGTCGAGCTGGCCGGTCCGGAACCCGCCCGGCTCTATGTACGGATACGGCCCGCCCCGCCCCGGACGGCCCATGTGGCCGTCTGTCTGACCGAGGAGTTCGACCCGCGCATCCATCCGCGCCGCAAGGGACCGGATCTGTCCCTGCTGGCGCATCTGCGCCACCGCGCCGCCCAGCGCGGCGCGCAGGAGCTGATGCTCACCACCCCCTCGGGCCTGGTGCTGGAGGGCACGACGGCGAGCGTCCTGTGGTGGGAGGACGACGTCCTGTGCCTGCCGCCGCCGGACCTGCCGCTGCTGGCGGGCGTCACCTCGGCCCTGATCCAGGAGCGCGCGGCGGAGCTGGGCGTCCGTACCGAACACCGCCGGTGTCCCGTCCAGGAGCTGGACGGGCGCGAGGTGTGGCTGGTCAACGCGTTGCACGGGATCCGGCCCGTGACCGCGTGGCTCGGCCGTCCGCTGCGCGCGGGACCGGCCCTGCGCGCCGCTTCCTGGCAGAGCTGGCTCGACAGCTGTGCCGATGTCCTCATGCCGACGAACGGAGTTCACCGATGACCGCGACCGCACCCGGCCCGCAGGCCACCACCGCCCGGCTGGAGCTGAAGAAGCTGGCCCCGAAGGTGTCCGCCGCGATGGGTGCCCTGCACGCGGCGGCCGTCGAGGCGGCGCAGGAGGCGAAGGTCGAGCCCGAGCTGCTCGAACTGGTCAGAATCCGCGCCTCCCAGCTCAACGGCTGCGCGTTCTGCCTGGACATGCACACCAAGGACGCCCGGGCCCGGGGCGAGACCGAGCAGCGCATCTACGCCCTGAACGCCTGGCGGGAGACCCCGTTCTTCAGCGAGCGCGAGCGGGCCGCGCTCGCCCTGGCCGAGGCGGTGACCGACGTCCAGGACGGCCACGTCCCGGACGAGGTCCACCGGGCCGCGAGCGAGGTGTTCGACGAACCGCAGGTCGCGGCGTTGATCTGGGCCGCGGTCGTCATCAACGCGTACAACCGCACGGCGATCAGCGCCCGGATGGTGCCCGGCGCGTATCAGCCCGCTCCTCGCACCTGACCCACTGCCCGTCGCGTGGCGCCCCGTGCGGCACCCCCGACGCCCGGCGGCGCCACGCGACGACGTCAGCACTTGCTGGAGGCCTTACGACCATGAACACCCACGGACCGCGGGGCGCTTTCGGACCCCATCCGCCCCTGCTGGGCCGTCCGGCCCGGGGGCGCAACCCGCTGCGCAGGCGGACGGACCGGGTCCAGTCCTGGTTCAGCCTGCTCTTCCTGCTGGTCCTCGCGCTCGGCCTGCCGATGGCCGCGGTCAGCGCGGGGAACGCCGCGCACGCGTCGCAGATGCGTGTCGTGCACGACCAGGAAGCGACGCGGCACCAGATCACCGCGCGGCTCGCCGAGACCCCTCCCGGCGGGCCGGGCCAGTCGGAGGCCACCGAGCTGAGGATGGCGAAGGTCAGCTGGACCGGTGACGACGGCGCCCGGCACGCCGGTGTGGCCACGGTGCCCGGCGACGCGGACGCGGGTACGGAGGTACGGGTCTGGGTGGGCCCGGACGGGGATCTCGCCCAGCCGCCCACCTCCCCCTCGACCGCGCGGACGATGGGCTGGTTCACCGGCATGCTGACCGCGGCCGCGGTGGCCGGGGCGGCGTTCGCGGGGCGCGCCCGGGTCCGGCAGGTGCTGGACCGCCGCCGGTACGCGCAATGGGAGGCAGAGTGGAAGGTGGTGGAACCCGCGTGGTCCGGCAGGAACCGTCGCTGACCGCTCTCCGGCCGCCGACCACTCCCCGGCCGCTCCGCCGCGGGTCCGGCAAGCGAGGTGATCGGAGCAGACGATGCCGCACACAGTGGAGTGGAAGGTTTATCTCTATCTCTTCGAGGACGACGAGGGCCGGACGAAGGCGCGCGTCGAGCTGGACACCGGTGCCGCGGCGCTCACCGGCCGCGGAACGGCACGGCGCAACCCGGAGGACCGGAACATCCCCGTGATCGGCGACGAGCTGGCCGCGGGCCGGGCCCTCAACGACCTCGGTCAACAGCTCCTGCGGGCCGCCGAGCACGACATCGAGAGCGAGGAGCCACCGGCGCCGCGTAAGCCCCGGCCCGGATACGGCTGGGTGGTCTGAGGGGCCGACCGGTCAGTCACCGGGCGGGCGGGACGCGGCCGCGCCGACGTCCTCGGCCGCCTTGGCGAGCAGATCGAGCATGGCCAGCTCCGCGCGCGGGGCGTCCCGGTCGCGCACCGCGTCCAGCACCCGGCGGTGGCTGGGCACGGGGTCGTCGGCGTCCCCGTGGGCGTGCACCAGCCGGTCGCGCTCGCGCAGCCCGGGCTCCAGGACCAGATCGAACCGGGCGAGGAGTTCGTTGCCGGTGGCGGCGAGCAGCGCCCGGTGGAAGGCGGCGTCGGCGTCCGCCTCGGCGGCCAGGTCGCCCCGGGCGCGTTCCATCGCGGCGAGCGCCGCGTCCAGCGCGGTCAGGTCGGCGTCGGAGCGGCGCAGCGCGGCGCGGTGGGCGGCGGCGGGCTCCACGACGGAGCGCACATCGGTGAGGTCGCGCATCAGCCGCTCGCCGTCGCCGCCCGCCATGCGCCAGCGGATCACATCGGCGTCCAGCAGGTTCCAGGCGGAGCGGGGGCGGACGTAGGTGCCGCGCTTCTGGCGGGCGTCGATGAGCCCCTTTCCGGCCAGCACCTTCAGGGATTCCCGCATCACGGTGAGGCTGACGTCCAGTTCGTCGCCGAGCGCCCGGACGTCCAGGACGTCGCCCTCGGCCCAGTGGCCGCCGACGATGCGGGCGCCCAGCCGCTGGACCACCTGGCCGTGCACACCGCGGCCGGAATAGGACGCCATGGGGTTCTCCTCGGGGGGAAGTCACGTGGTCACGGGCACAGTTCCGGGCACTCCGGCCCTGAGCATTATTTATGAATACATCTTGACACCCCTCGGGCCCGCCCGGACGATGAACCGACCTCACCGACGAGCACGCCGACCGCGGGGAGCCCCCTGTGACGCAGTCGCCGCACGCCCATCTCCCGGCCACCCTCACCATCTCGCTGTGGGACTTCAGCTGGTACACCCGTACCGGCCCGGGCGAGCCCTTCGCCGATCTGGACCGCGCCTTCGAGGACGCCGTCGCCCGCGGCTACAACACGGTGCGCATCTGCGCGATGCCGTATCTGCTCTTCGGCTCGGGGCTCGACACCAGCAGGCTGCGGCTGCGCCCGCTGGGCGGCGACTACGGGCAGCGGATGCGCTGGTACGACGTGGGCGGGGTGGCCGAGATCGACGGGCGCGCCCATCTGCGGGCGCTGTTCGAGGCGGCCCTGCGGCACGACTGCTACGTCATCCTCTCCAGCTGGGAGTACCAGCAGAGCCCGTCGTTCGCCGAGGACCGCGCCTGGTACGACGCCCTGATGGCGGTCGAGCCCGAGCGGCGCGCCGAGGCGCTCGCGGACGCGCTGGCCGATCTGATCGACTTCCTCGTCGTCCACGGTCTTGACGACCGGATCGCCTTCACCGAGCTGCACAACGAGGTGCAGGGCACCCGGCTCACCGACGGTCTGCGGGGCGAGGACCGGGTCGTCGCGCTGCGCCCGCGGCTGGAGCGCGGTCTCGCCCGCTTCCGGGAGCGCCACCCGCACCGTCCGGTGACCGTCAACTACGCGATGGTGCCGGTCGGTTCGCTGCGCGGAGTGCCCCGCGACATCGACGTCGCCGTGTTCCATCCGTATGTCTACGGGGTGCTCGGCGAGCTGATCGACACCTTCGCGATCCGCGACCGCGCCCGGCCCTTCCCCCAGCCCCGGGCCCGCCGGGAACTGCTGCGCCCCGGCGCGCCCGATCTGGCGGACTGGGTGCCGCCGGAGCGCGACCGGTGGCGGCTGGCGGCCACCACGGTCGGGCCGCGGGAGATCTACGTCCACGACTGGTGCGATCCGGTCAAGTGGGACGCGTGGCTGTACGAGCGCTACGCGACGCACCGGCTGGCGATGGAGCAGAAGCTCGTCACCTGGATCGACGCCGCCGCCGACTGGGCAGCGGAGACGGGTGTGCCGCTGGTCTTCGGCGAGGGCTGGATCGGCTACACGCCGCTGCACGGCACGTTCGAGGAGGGCCCGGTGGGGGCGGCGTTCTGCCGCCGCGCGGTGAACGAGGCGGCGCGGGTCGGGGCGTGGGGCGCGGTGGTGTGCTCCAACGCCGCGCCGCAGCACCCGATGTGGCAGGACATCGCGCTCCAGCGGGAGTGCAACGCCGTCCTGCGCGGCTGACCGCGGCGCGCTCACCCGGCGCGGTCATCCGGGCGCGGTCACCACTCGGCGAACGAGCCGTCCGCGTGGCGCCAGATCGGGCCGCGCCAGTCGGGGGCCGTCGAATCGGCGGCGCGCACGGCCCGCTCGTCGACCTCGATGCCGAGCCCCGGGGCGGTCGGCCGGTTGATGTGGCCCTCGTGGAAGCGGAACACCTCGGGGTCGACGACGTAGTCGAGGACTTCGGCGCCGTCGTTGTAGTGGATGCCGATGCTCTGTTCCTGGATCAGGAAGTTGGGGGTCGCGAAGGCGATCTGGAGGCTCGCGGCGAGCGAAACCGGGCCGAGCGGGCAGTGCGGGGCGAGGGGGATGTCGAAGGTCTCGGCGAGCGCGCCGATGCGCCGCACCTCGGAGATGCCCCCGGCGTGCGAGAGGTCGGGCTGGAGCACGGCGACCCCGGCCTGGAGCGCGGGCAGCACATCGGTGCGCGAGTAGAGCCGTTCCCCGGTGGCGATGGGGACGGGCGAGGAGGCGACGATGTCGCCGAGCAGATGGGTGTACTCGGGAAGGACCGGCTCCTCGGCGAACAGCGGACCGTACGGGGCCAGATGGGGCAGCGCCGTGCGGGCGGCCGCGGCGGTGAAGCGGCCGTGGAGGTCGACCGCGAAGTCCCGGTCCGGTCCCAGGGCCTCGCGTGCGGCGGCGGCACGGGCCACGACGGCGTCGATGTCGGAGACGGTGGGCAGCCGGTTCATCCGCCCGGAGGCGTTCATCTTCACCGCAGTGAATCCCGCCTCGACCTGGGCGGTGACCGCCTCGCCGATCGCGCTGGGCTCGTCGCCGCCGACCCAGCAGTAGGCGCGGACCCGGTCCCGTACCGGCCCGCCGAGCAGGACGTGGACGGGTACGCCGAGGGTCTTGCCCGCGATGTCCCACAGCGCCTGGTCGAGTCCGGCGACCGCGCTGGAGAGCACCGGGCCGCCCCGGTAGAAGGAGCCCTTGGTCATGAGCTGCCAGTGGTCCTCGATCCGGGCGGGGTCCTTGCCGACGAGGAGTTCGGCCAGTTCGTGGACGGCGGTGCGGACGGTGGCGGCGCGGCCCTCGACCACCGGCTCGCCCCAGCCGACGACGCCCTCGTCGGTCTCCACGCGGCACAGCAGCCAGCGCGGCGGGACGGCGAAGGTCTCCACACGGGTGATGATCACAGCTTGCTCCTCAGGAACTGGTTTTCAGCACGCTCCACCCGCCGTCGACCACCAGCGAGGCGCCGGTGACGAACGAGGCGTCGCCGCCGAGCAGGAAGGCGATGGCCCCGGCCACCTCCTCCGGGCGGCCGAGGCGGCGGGCCGCGGTCTGTTCGGCACTGCTGCGCCGGTCCTCCTCGCTGATCCCGGCCCAGGCGCGGGTGAGGACGGGGCCCGGCAGGACGGCGTTGACCCGCACCGCGGGGCCGTACTCGACCGCCAGCTGGCGGGTCAGCCCGGTGAGCCCGGCCTTGCCCGCCGCGTAGGCGGGGCGGCCGGGGAGGCCGACGAGGGCGTGCACGGACGACACCAGGACCGCGCTCCCCCGGGTGGCCCGCAGGCCGGGGAGGCAGGCGCGGAAGCCGAGGAAGGCGGCGGTGAGGCCGACCGACAGCTGCCGGTTCCACTCGTCGAGGCCGATCGCGTCGGCGGGCCCGATCCGTACCGCGGTGGCGTTGCTGACCAGCCCGGACACCGGTCCGTAAGCGTCGGTCGCGGTACGCACCGCCGCGTCCCAGGACGCCTCGTCGGCCACGTCGCAGTGCTGGAAGACGGCCCTGCCGCCGTCGGCGCGGATCTCCCGGGCGACGTCCTCGCCCTCCTCGCGCAGCACGTCGGCGATCAGCACCCCGGCGCCGTCCGCGGCCAGTCGGCGGGCGGTGGCCGCGCCGATGCCGCCGGCGGCGCCGGTGACGATCACGCACCCGGGTTCCCGGGCGGATCCCTGAGCGGGGGAAGAAGGGCTCACGGCCGATATTAAATATGAATTAATGATCGACGCCAAGGCGTCCCGCGGGCCGGGCGGAGTAAAATTCGCTGCACGTGCCGGTACGAGGCGAGAGCGCATGCAATGGGCGACACCACCTTCCGCGGATGGCCCCACCACCTCCCCGACCTGATCTCGGAGGCCACCTGTGTGGTGGACGAGCGGGGCGTGCTGACCGGCTGGAGCCTCGGCGCGCAGAACCTCCTCGGGCACCGGGCCGAGGACGTGGTGGGACGCCCGGTGGCCCAGCTGTTCGCCCCCGGCGGCCCGGGGCCGCCCCGCTTCGCGTCAGACACCGCCGCCGGAGGCGGCCCCGCGGTGCTGCGCCACCGCGACGGCCACGACGTACGCACCGTCCTGTGGGCCCAGCCGTGGTCCCCGGGCGACGGGCGCCCCCACTGGCTGCTCCAGGCCACCCGCGAGGAGGCGGTGCGCCGCCAGGACATCGGCCGCGCGCTCCTGGACGGCCTGGGCCTGGCCTCACCCATCGCCATGAGCGTCTACGACGACCAGTACCGCTGTCTGATGCAGAACGCCGCTCTGCGCCGACTGAGCGGCGTCCCGGACGAGGAGCGGCTGGGGCTCACCCTGAGCGAGACGGTCTCACAGGTGGACACCTCCGAAATGGAGGCCACCCAGCACCAGGTGCTCCGCCAGGGCGTCGCGGTCGCCGACGTCGAGGTTCGGGGCCGGGTGCCCTCCGACCCGGACCGGGAGCGTGTCTGGTCCAACTCGGTCTTTCCGCTCAAGGACCGCTCCGGCGAGGTGTTCGCCGTCTGCCACGCGGTGCTCGACATCACCGAGCGGCACCGCGCCCGGGAGCGGCTCGCGGTGCTGAACGACGCCAGCGCCCGCATCGGCTCCACCCTCGACCTGCTGCACACCGCCCAGGAGCTGGCGGACGTGGCGGTGCCCCGGCTCGCGGACTTCGCCTGCATCGACCTGATCGACTCGGTCTTCGAGGGCGAGGAGCCGCCCACCGGGGCGGTGGCGGGCGAGAGCGTGTTCCGGCGCGCCGCCCACCAGTCCATCGTGCCCGGCACCCCGGAGGCGGTGGCCGACGTGGAGGACGTGGACGTCCACGCGTCCGCCCCGGCCTCCCCCTTCGCCCGGGCCCTGGCCACCGGCACCTCCGTCCTGGAGTCGGTGAACGGCCGGGATCCGCCCCCCGGCTGGCTCGCCGACGATCCGAAGCGGGCCGAGGGCATCAAGCGGTGGGGCATCCACTCCTGGATGGTGGTGCCGGTACGGGCCCGCGGCAGCACCCTCGGAGTGGCGGTGTTCCTGCGGCGGCAGCGCACCGACCCCTTCGAACAGGACGATCTGCTGCTGGCCGACGAGATCGTGGCCCGTGCCGCGGTGTGCATCGACAACGCCCGCCGCTACACCCGCGAACGCGGCACCGCCCTCGCCCTCCAGCACAGCCTGCTCCCCCAGCGGCTCCCGACCCAGGCGGCCGTGGAGGCCCGATCGCGCTATCTCCCGGCGGGCAGCCGCCTGGGGGTGGGCGGCGACTGGTTCGATGTGATCCCGCTGTCCGGCGCCCGGGTGGCGCTCGTCGTGGGGGACGTGGTCGGCCACGGCATGAAGGCCGCCGTCACCATGGGGCGGCTGCGCACCGCCGTCCGCACCCTGGCCGACCTCGACCTTCCCCCCGACGAGCTGCTGGCCCACGTCGACGACCAGGTGCGGCGGCTGGTCGACGAACAGGCCGCCGAGGGCCAGGAGCCCGGCGATGCCACCGGCGCCGCGGCCGGTCCCCCGCCCGAACCGGCCATCGACGCCTGGGCCTTCGGCGCCACCTGTGTGTACGCGGTCTACGACCCCATCACCCGGCACCTCACCTTCGCCCGGGCCGGGCACCCCCCGCCCGCCGTCATCACCCCCGGCGGCCGCGCCGAGTTCCTCGACTCCGCGAACGGGCCGCCGCTGGGCGTCGGCGGACTGCCGTTCGAGGCCACCGAGGTCCAACTGCCCGACCACAGCCTCCTCGTGCTCTACACCGACGGCCTGGTGGAGTCCCGCGACCACGACATCGACGCCGGGCTCGACCGGCTGCTCCGCGCCCTGGACGACGACTGCCGCGATCTGTCGCCGGACGTGGTGTGCGACACCGTCGTCTCCCGGCTGATCCCGGGGCACCCGCCCGACGACGTGGCACTGCTGGTGGCGCGTACCCGGGCGCTGAGCGACGACCGCTGCGCCGCCTGGGACCTGCCCGCCGAACCCGCGGTCGTCTCCCGGGCCCGGGCCCACGTGGCGCACCAGCTGTCGCGGTGGCAGCTGGGCCATCTCGTGGCCACCACCCAGGTCGTGGTCACCGAGCTGCTCACCAACGCCATCGTGCACGCCCGCAGCCCGATCCAGCTGCGGCTGATCAGAAACCAGTCGCTGATCTGCGAGGTGTCCGACAGCAGCGCGGCCGCCCCGCATCTGCGCCGGGCCGGACGGATGGACGAGGGCGGCCGCGGGCTGTTCCTCATCGCGCAGCTCAGCCAGCGCTGGGGCACCCGGTACTCCGGGGACCACAAGACCATCTGGGCCGAGCAGCCGCTGAAAGGTCCGCCCCGGTAGCCACGTCCGGTACGTACCCGCCCCGGGCGGGTACGGGATGCAGGTGAGCTGTTCTCTCCCCGGTCCGGCCACGCGCCGCGCCCTGCTGGCGGGTTCGGTCGGCAACTTCATCGAGTGGTACGAGTTCGGTGTCTACGGCTTCTTCGCGACGGTCATCGCCGCGAACTTCTTCACCCCCGAGGGCGCCGGCAGCATCGAGGGCCTGGTCAAGACCTACGCCTCGTTCGGGCTCGCGTTCTTCTTCCGGCCCATCGGCGCCGCCGTCTTCGGCCGCGTCGGCGACCGGATCGGACGGCGCCCGACCCTGATCCTGGTGCTGCTGCTGATGACCGGCGCCACCACGCTCATCGGCCTGCTGCCCACGTACGACACGGTCGGCGCCGCCGCCCCGTGGCTGCTCACCCTGGTGCGGATCCTGCAAGGGCTGTCCGCCGGCGGCGAGTTCGGCGGCGCGGTGGCGCTCATGACGGAATTCGCCCCGCCCGGGCGCCGCGGGCTGTACGGGGCGTGGCAGTCGTTCACCGTCGCGCTGGGGCTGCTCGCGGGCGCCGGGACGGCCGCCGTCCTGGCCACCGCGCTGAGCGAGGAGGCGTTGGGCGACTGGGGCTGGCGGCTGCCGTTCCTGCTGGCCCTGCCGATCGGGCTGACCGCGCTGTGGCTGCGGCTGAGACTGGAGGAGACCCCGTCGTTCCGGGAGACGGGCGGGCGGAGCGGTGTGGCACGCCTCCCGGCGGCCACGCGCCGCGAGGTGGCCCGCGCCATCGTCTTGGGCGCCGGGCGCATCATGGGCTGGGCCGCGGCCGGGTACACCTTCCTGGTCGTCATGCCCTCGTATCTCCAGGCCACCCTGGACACCACGTTCCAGCAGGCGCTGATCGCCACCGTGGTGGCCAACGCGGGCTTCGCGGCCGCCATCCTCCCGGCGGGGCTGCTCAGCGACCGGATCGGACGGCGCCCGGTCATGCTGACCGGCGCCGCCCTGGTGACCGTGCTGGCCTTTCCGCTGCTCAACCTCCTTCAGGACCCGGACAGTTCGGCCCTCGTCCAGGGCGTGGCCGTACTGGTGGCGGGCGCGGTGGTCGGGCTGATGGCGGGACCCGGCCCGGCGATGCTCGCCGAGATGTTCCCGACCCGCGTCCGGTACACGGGGCTCGGGCTGGCGTACGCGCTGTCGAACGCCGTGTTCTCGGGGTGCGCCGGGCTGATCATCACCGAGGCCATCAAACGGACCGGCGACGCGGACATCCCCGCGTACTACGTGGCGGCGACCGGTGCCCTCAGCCTGGTCGCCCTGGCCACCCTGCGCGGCGACACCCACCGGGGCACGCTGCGGGAGGAGGAGCGGCACCCGCCCCGGGACGAGAGCGAGGAGGAAACCCCATGCGCGTGATCGGACTGATGTCGGGCACATCCCACGACGCGGTGGACGCGGCGGCCGCCGATCTGGCCCTCGACGGCGACACCCTGGTGCTCGCCCCGCTGGGCCTGATCGGCGCCGCCTACCCGGACACGTTACGGGCGGCGCTGGCCGCGGCGCTGCCACCGGCGGCGACCACCCTGGCGGACGTGTGCGCGCTCGACACCCGGATCGGCCAGGCGTTCGCCCGGCTCGCCGTCCGCGCCGACCGGGAGCTGTGCGACGGACGGGCCGACCTGATCAGCTCGCACGGGCAGACCGTGTACCACTGGGCCGAGGACGGCCGGGTGCACGGCACCCTCCAGCTCGGACAGCCCGCCTGGATCGCCGAGGCCACCGGCGTCCCCGTCGTCTCCGATCTGCGCAGCCGGGACGTGGCCGCGGGCGGCCAGGGGGCGCCGCTGGTCAGCCTGATCGACACGCTGTGGCTGCGCGGGCGGCCCGGGGTGTGCGCCGCCCTGAACCTGGGCGGCATCGCCAACCTCACCGTGGTCCCCCGGGCCGGGGAGCCGCTGGCGTTCGACACCGGCCCCGGGAACGCCCTCATCGACGCGGCGGTCCGGGATCTGACGGACGGGCGGCTCGACCACGACGCGGACGGCGCCCTCGCCGCGCGCGGCACCGTCCACCCCGGACTGCTGGAGCGGCTGCTGGCCGAGCCGTACTACGCGCTGCCGCCGCCCAGGACGACCGGCAAGGAACGGTTCCACCTCCCCTATCTGCGGGCCGCGTTGGCGGCCACCGGCCCGGTGGCGGACCACGACCTCGTCGCCACCGTCACCGAGCTGACCGCCCGTACCGTGGCCGACGCGGCGCGCTCCGTCCACGCCACCGAGGTGATCGCCTCCGGTGGCGGGGTCCGCAACCCGAGCCTGATGGCCGCGCTGCGCCGCACGCTCGGCCCCATCGCCCTGCGGGTCTCCGACGACCTCGGGTTTCCGGCGGCGGCCAAGGAGGCGTACGCCTTCGCCGTCCTGGGCTTCCTGACCGCCCACGGCCTGGCGGGCACCGTGCCGAGCTGCACCGGCGCCCGGCACCCCGGCGTCCTGGGGTCGATCACCCCGGGACGGCGGCCGCTCGTCCTGCCGCCGCCGGACCGGCCCGCGCCGTCCCGGCTGGAGATCTTCCGCCGGTGAGGGGCCGGTGAGGGCCCTCAGTCCTCCGGGATCTCCATCCGGAGGTCCCGGGGCAGCTGCTGTTCGAACCACACCAGCTTGCCGGTGCTCAACCGGGTCGCGCCCCAGCGCCGGGCCAGCTCGTTGACCAGGAACAGGCCACGGCCGCCCTCGTCGCCCGGCCGGGCGTGCAGCATCCTGGGCACGAACGGCGAGTCGTCGCCCACCTCGCAGCGCAGCACATCGGTGCGCAGCAGCCGCAGCGTCACCGGCCGGGAGGCGTAGCGGACGGCGTTGGTGACCACCTCGCTGACCATCAGTTCGGTCGGCTCCAGCAGCGAGTCCAGATGCCAGCGGTGCAGGGTGCGGCGGGTGAGCCGACGGGCCCTGCCCGCGGTCTGCGGCTTCGGATCCAGGAACCAGTAGGCGACGTTGTACGACGGGATGCCGTCGAAGCGGGCCGCGAGCAGCGCGATGTCGTCGTCGCGGTCCCTGGGCCCGACGGCACCCACCGCCGCGTCGCACAGCAGCTCCAGCGGCGGGGGGTCGAGCACCTGGGCGGTGGTGTGCAGCCGATCGCGCAACAGCTCGACCCCGGTGGCCACATCGGTGTCGCGGGACTCCACGAGACCGTCGGTGTACAGCAGCAGGGTGGCCCCGGTGGGCGCGAACATCTCCACCGTCTCGAAGCTGACACCGCCGACGCCGACGGGCGGGCCGGGCGGGATCCGCAGCACCTGGCCACGGCCTCCCGGCTGGAGCAGCACCGGGGGCGGGTGTCCGGCGTTGGCCATCAGCAGCCGGTGCGCGATGGGGTCGTAGATCCCGTAGAGACAGGTGGCCATGTGCTGGCTGCCCAGCCGCTGGGCCTGCTCGTCGAGGTGGTGCAGCACCTCGTCCGGCGAGAGATCCAGGGCGGCGAGGGTCTGCACGGTGGTGCGCAGCTGTCCCATGATCGCGGCGGAGGTCATGGAGTGGCCCATGACGTCGCCGATGACGAGGGCGACGCGATTGCCGGGCAGCGGGATCGCGTCGTACCAGTCGCCGCCGACCCGGGCGGTCTTCGACGAGGGAAGGTACCGGGTGGCCAGCCGGACGCCGATCGGCTCGGGCAGCGAGGCGGGCAGCATGGTGCGCTGGAGGGCGTCGGCGACGGAGGCCTCGCGCCCGTAGAGCACCGCCTTGTTCATGCCGAGGGCGGTGTGGGTGGCGAGCTGGGAGGCGACCAGCAGATCGTCGCCGGTGAAGGGCGGCCGGTCGGGGTGGCGTACGAGGACGGCGGCGCCCATGACGGTGTGCTCGCGGCCGCGCAGCGGGGCGATGATCAGCCGTCGGCCGGGCGGCACCGGGCCGGGGCCGCCCACCGCGGGGCTCAGCAGCTCGGCGACCGCGGCGGCGATTCCGGGGACGTCCCCGAACGCGGCGCGCCCGGCGGCCAGCAGATCCGCGAGCCGGCCGGTGACGGTGAGCCGGGCGAAACCGGATGGGGCTCCCGGCCCCGCCTCCGGTGCGGCTTCCGGTCCGGCTCCCGGCGGGGCATCCGGCGCGGCTTCCGGTCCGGCCGCGTGCGGGCACAGGACCAGCGGTCCCGGCGGCTCCTCCTCCCCGGCGGGCAGCGGGTCGCGCAGATGCACCACGGCCGCGTCGGCGAAGGCGGGCACGGCGGCCCGGCACAGCTCGTGCAGTGTCTCGTCGAGGTCCATGCCCCGGGCGATCTGCCGGGTGGCGGTGTCGAGGTAGCGCAGCCGGTCGGTCTGCGGCCCGGTGCCGTACGCCGCTGCCTCCCGCGGGTGCTCCGCGCCGGGCGGGCCCGGCCCGGACTGCGGCGGGGTCCGGCGGGAGGGCGCGGCGGGCCCCACGGCCCGGCCGCCCGGCCGGTCCGGGCCTTCCTGGGGGGTGGGGTGCGCCATCAGCTGTGCCGTTCGTCGCGGATGCGGTACGGGTACGGATGCGGATTCCTCAGCCGCCCCGTCGGCACCGCAGGAAGATCTGCTCCTCGGGCGGGACGTCCGAGGAGGCCGGTGCGTAGGTGTAGGACGACTCGCCGACGATCTCGAAGCGGGCCGCCTCGATGACCTCGCGCAGATCGTCCCGCAGATAGCCGGTGACCCGGATGGTGGAGCGGAGGAATGGGATCGAGAAGTCGTCCACGTCGGCCTCCACCATCGACAGGGCGAACAGCCCGCCGGGCGACAGCAGGCGGTGGATGGTGCCCAGCGCGAGCGGGATCTCGGCGCGGGGCAGCATCAGCAGCGAGAAGAACGCCGTGACCGCGTCGAACCGGCCGAGGTCGAGCGGGCCCCCGGTCCGCAGATCGGCGATGTCCGCCTGGTGGAAGGAGGCGCCGGGGACATAGGACCGGGCGAGCCGCACCATTCCGGCGGACAGGTCGACACCGGTGACCCGGAGCCCGGCGCCGGTCAGCTGGCGCGCGGTGGGCAGCCCGGTGCCGCAGCCCAGGTCGAGCACCCGGGATCCGCGCGGGAGCAGGCCGATCAGCCACTCGCCCGCGGCGAGCTGGCCGTCCTTGTGCGGGAACGCCTCGTCGTAGCGGTCGCCGATGGCATCGAACGCCTCGGCCTGACCGGTACGGTCGAGCCGAATGTTCCCGTAGCCGGTGTCGCCGGTCCCGTTGTTCACGGACACATCCCCGGAGTTTCGACGTCACCCCCCATTCTCCCCGCATTCCGGGCCCGCGCCACGGTCCGGGCACACCTTCCCCAGGTCCCTAGGGGGTGCTCCCCTTCGGCTTCTCGTCGTCCACGATCTCCGCGTCCACGACCTCGTCGGCGTCCGCCTGCGACTGGCCCTGGCCTCCGTCGCCGCTCCCGCCCCCGCCCGGGGTCCCGGACTGCCCTTGGGCCTGGGCGTAGAGGGCGGTACCGATCTTCTGTCCGACGGTGGCGGCCTTGTCGGTGGCGTCCCGGATCGCGGCGGTGTCCTCGCCCTTCAGCGTCTCCTTCAGCTCCGCGATCGCCGTCTCGGCCTCCTCCCGGACGTCCTGCGGCACCTTCCCGGCCTGGTCGCGCAGCAGCTTCTCGGTCTGGTACACGAGCGCTTCGGCCTGGTTGCGGGTCTCGGCGGCCTCGCGGCGCTTGTGGTCCTCCTCCGCGTACTGCTCGGCCTCCCGCATCATGCGGTCGATGTCGTCCTTCGGCAGCGCGGAACCGCCGGTGACGGTCATCCGCTGCTCCTTGCCGGTGCCCAGGTCCTTGGCGGAGACGTGCATGATGCCGTTCGCGTCGATGTCGAAGGCCACCTCGATCTGCGGCACCCCGCGCGGCGCGGGCGGCAGCCCCGTCAGCTCGAACATCCCGAGCTTCTTGTTGTACGCGGCGATCTCGCGCTCGCCCTGGAACACCTGGATCTGCACCGAGGGCTGGTTGTCCTCGGCCGTGGTGAAGACCTCCGAGCGCTTGGTGGGGATCGTCGTGTTGCGCTCGATCAGCTTGGTCATGATGCCGCCCTTGGTCTCGATGCCCAGGGACAGCGGGGTGACGTCCAGCAGCAGGACGTCCTTCACCTCACCCTTGAGCACACCGGCCTGGAGGGACGCGCCGATCGCCACGACCTCATCCGGGTTGACGCCCTTGTGCGGATCCTTGCCGGTCAGCTCCTTGACCAGGCCGGTCACCGCGGGCATCCGGGTCGAGCCGCCGACCATGATCACATGGTCGATGTCGGCGGTCTTGACCCCGGCATCCTTGATCGCCTGGTGGAAGGGGGCCTTGCAGCGCTCCAGCAGGTCCTCGGTCAGCTGCTGGAACTGCGAGCGGGTGAGCTTCTCGTCCAGGTGCAGCGGGCCCTCGGCGGACGCGGTGATGTAGGGCAGGTTGATCGCGGTCTCGGTCGCCGCGGACAGTTCGATCTTGGCCTTCTCGGCGGCCTCGCGCAGCCGCTGCACCGCCATCTTGTCCTTGGCCAGATCGACCCCGTAGTTGTTCTTGAACTGCTTCACCAGGTGGTCCACGACGCGCTGGTCCCAGTCGTCGCCGCCCAGATGGGTGTCGCCGTTGGTGGCCTTGACCTCCACCACGCCCTCGCCGATCTCCAGCAGCGAGACGTCGAAGGTGCCGCCACCGAGGTCGAAGACCAGGATCCGCTGGTCGTTCTCCCGGTCAAGACCGTACGCGAGGGCGGCCGCCGTGGGCTCGTTGATGATCCGCAGCACCTTCAGCCCGGCGATCTCGCCCGCCTCCTTGGTGGCGGTGCGCTGGCTGTCGTTGAAGTACGCGGGGACGGTGATGACGGCGTCCGTGACGTCCTCGCCGAGGTACGCCTCGGCGTCGCGCTTGAGCTTCTGGAGCACCCGCGCGGAGATCTCCTGCGCGGTGTAGCGCTTGCCGTCGATGTCGCCGGTGGCCGGGAAGTGCCAGTGCTCCTCCCCCATGTGGCGCTTGACCGACCGGGCGGTGCGGTCCACGTTGGTCACCGCCTGGCGCTTGGCCACCTCGCCGACCAGCACCTCGCCGTTCTTCGCGAAGGCGACCACCGAGGGGGTGGTCCGGGCGCCTTCGGTGTTGGTGATGACGGTGGGCTCACCGCCCTCGAGGACCGAGACCACGGAGTTCGTCGTCCCCAGGTCGATACCGACTGCGCGGGTCATCTCGAACCACCTCCCGATACGCCTCCCAGTATCCCAAAAGATGTGTTACGCGGCGGCGGGCCGGGATTCAGGCCCCGAGGTGGTCGACCTCGCGCATCCGGTTCGTCGCGTCGAGGGCGGCGACCTTGTAGGACTCGGCGAAGGTCGGATAGTTGAACACCGCGTCGACCAGGTAGTCGACGGTCCCGCCGCAGCCCATCACCGCCTGGCCGATGTGGATCAGCTCGGTCGCGCCGGTGCCGAAGCAGTGCACCCCGAGCAGCCGCCGGTCGTGCGAAGGACACCAGCAGGACCAGCGCGACCAGCCCGGCGGGCAGGGCGGGCGCGGCCGGAGCGGCGTACGTGACCAGCAGCCCGCCGAACGCCGCACCCACGACGAGGGACGCGAGCAGCGCCAGGCTGACCCAGCGCACCCGGCCGTCGCGGGCCACGTCGACCAGCAGCCCGGTCAGGGTGCCGGTGAGGTAGGTGGTGGACATCCCCGGCGGTCCGACGGCGCGCACCAGACCGCTCTGGCCGCCCATGGCGAGCGCGGCCACCGCGAGCAGCCCCAGCCGCGCGCCCCCGCCCGGGTCGCCGCCCGCCGAGGCCCACCCCGCCCACAGCCCGCCGAGCGCGAGCACCTCCACGCCGAGCGCCCAGCGGAGCCGCCGTACGGGCCGCTCGCCCCGGACGATACGGGCACTGAGCAGGGCGCCCGCGACGAATCCGGCCACCGCGACGGCGGCGTCCCGGGCCCGGTCCGGGTCCTGGGCGCCCGCGGAGATGCCGAGGAGGGAGAGGTTGGCCGTCATGACGCTGGTGAAGACGCCGCCGAGGGCGAGGAAGCTGATCGCGTCCATCGCCCCGGTGGCCACGGTGAGCGCGACGGCGGCCGCCACCAGGCCGCCGTCACCGGTGGTCTTGTCGCCGTCCGCCATCGGCCACCTCCGGGCGCCCCGCCCCTTTGATGCTCGGTTCGCCTCCGGGGCGCAAAAGCCCCTGTCGACGGTCGACCCTGCTCGGCCCTTCGTTCCTCAGGGCCTCCGCGCGCTCTCCCTTTCGACAGCGGCGCGCCCCTGCGGCTCACTCGCGGGTGCCCGCCCGGGGGCGAGGGAAACAGCGGGTCGGAACTCCGGCCGTATTCCGCTTCCCGTACCGCCGCGACATCGTTAGGTTCGGGGTGCTCCGCCCCGTAACGCCCCCTGAACCGTGGAGGAATGCCACACGTGTCCCGCGAACTCCATCACCGCGCGGTCGTCGCCGACGCCCACAACGATCTGCTGATCGCCGTCGCCGCCCGGCCGCCGCGGCGCTGGGCGTCCTTCTTCCGGGAGCAGTGGCTGCCCCAGCTGCGCGAGGGCGGAGTGGACCTCCAGGTGCTGCCGGTCTTCATCGAGGACCGGTTCCGCCCCGAAGGCGCGCTGCGGGAGACGCTCCGCATGATCGAGTGCGCCCATGCGCTGGCCGAGGGCAACCGGGACGAGGTACGGCTGTGCCTGGACGGGTCCGACATCGACGCCGCGCTGGCGGAGGGCAGGATCGCGCTGGTGCTGGCGCTGGAGAGCGCCCCCGGCATCGACGCCGACGTGGAGCTCATCCCGACCGTCCACCGTCTGGGCGTGCGGGTCGCGTCCATCGCCCACTGGGGGCGCAGCGCGCTGGCCGACGGCAGCGGCGAGGACGCCACCGGCAGTCGGCTGACGGCGGCCGGAGTCGAGGCACTGCGGGAGATGGAGCGCCTGGGCATCCTCTTCGACGTCTCGCATCTGGGCGCCTCGGGCGTCGCCCATGTGCTGGAACTGGCCAGCCGCCCGGTGCTGGCCACCCACTCGTCGGCGCGTGCGCTGCTCGACCACCACCGCAATCTCACCGATGAGCAGATCCGCGGGATCGTGGCCACCGGTGGCATGGTGTGCGTGAACTTCCTCGGCGAGTTCCTGGCCACCGACCCGGACGAGCGCACGGTGGAGCGGCTGACCGACCACATCGCCCACATCGCGGAGGTCGCCGGGCCGGACCGGGTGGGCCTGGGGCCCGACTTCATCAAGGAGGTCAGCGCCGATGTCAACCCGCCGTGCTGCGAGGACCTGGAGTACGCCGAACTGGTCGTCCCGGGCCTGGAAGGGCCCCGCGGCCTGCCCCTGGTCACCGAGGCACTGATCGACCGGGGTTTCTCCGAGGCCGCGGTCCACCAGATCCTCGGCGGCAATGTGCTGGACCTGTTCCGCAAGGAGCTGGGCCGCCCCGCGTGAGCCGCCGGGCCCGCTCATCCGCGGCACCCGCTCACCCGCGCCGGTTCGCGCGCCCCAGGAGGAAGGGAACCGCCAGGTGGTGGACCGGCGCGGCCATGGCCCACACCGCGCGGCCGACGCGCCCGTGGAAGCGCACCGAGGTGACCCAGACGACCCTCGCCCCGTCCACGGCCACGACGTTGCGCGCGGCGACCAGCCGCGAGGCCGCCGCCAGGGTGATCGAGTGCGCGCCGGAATCCGTGACGGGCCAGCCCAGGACATGGGCCGGGGACGTCCTCGGCCCCAGCCGCAGCCCCAGGACGAGCGTCCATCCGCCCACCAGGCACCACCGCAGAGGGGCCGGGGCGCCCTCGAACGTGGCGCGCGCCCATTCCTCGGGGGACCGGGACCGGGGCGCCGTCAGCTCGAAGGCCGAGACGTAGTCGGAGTCCGCCAAGTCCTCGCCTCCCGGCGTCACTTGGGGCACATCGACCCGGCGTACCCGCGCGGTGGTCATGGCAGGGCGCTCCTTCCGCGGCGGCTGCGCCGGAGTCTATGCGACAGACACGGGAGCGGGCGGCACCGCCACCGCGATGCCGCCCGCTCCTTGAAGGGCCGTCAGGGCCTCGCCGCCGCCGCGGGTTCCGCGGGCGACGCGGCCGGGGTGCCGGTGTCCGCGCCTGCCCGTACCCACAGCGGCTTCAGCCGGCAGGTCAGCAGGTAGAGCACCACGGAGGCGCCCGCGCCGACGTACATGCTCAGGTCACCGGCGCCGGGGTACGCCGAGGCGAACGCCCCGGTGTACAGCTTGGACTCCCAGAAGGGTACGGACGCCACCACGCCGCCCGCCCAGGCGACGAAGCCCCAGGAGAGCACCCGCCCGCGGTCGTACAGTTCGGCGATCCGCGCCGGGTCGGAGCGGCCGCCCAGCCAGTAGTCCAGGAGCAGCACGGTGGCGAAGGGCGCGATGAAGTACGCGGTGAGGTTGAGGAACACGGAGAACTTCTCCTCGATCCCCGACTCGCCCCACAGGCTGATCACATACGCCAGGAGACAGATGACGGTGACCGCCTGGGTCCGGGTGACCGGCACCTTCAGGGTCTGGACGGAGATCGCGCCGCCGTAGACGTTGAGGAAGTTCTGCGCGAGCGCGGAGAGGCCGACCGCGATGAGCGCGGGGACGGCGAACGGCCCGGCCAGTTCGTGGAGGGCGGTGATGGAGTCGGTGCTGTTGGCGTTCGAGCCGACCAGGACGCCCAGGATGCCGAGCCAGGCGATGGTGACGAAGTTGCCGAACCCGGTGTACCAGGCGGTGCGGTTGACCACCTTCGGGGTGTCCGGCAGATAGCGCGAGTAGTCGGAGGCGAACGGCGCCCAGGCGACGAGGAAGGAGAGGAACCAGCCGCAGAAGGTGATCCAGCCGCCCGTGTCGCCGATGTAGCCGGACGCCTTCGGGTTGGCGTCGAAGGTGCCCGCGCCGCGCACCAGGGCGACGACCGTGATCATCACAAACAGCGGGGTCAGCACGTAAGTGAGCGCACGCTGAAGGAAATTGATCATGTTGTAGCCGAAGATGGAGACCACCAGCTCGATGACGGTGAGCAGCAGTCCACAGAGCCAGTAGGGCAGATGCGTCAGCTCGGCGATCGCCTTGCCACCGAGGATCACGGTGACCGAGGCCCAGCCGACCCCGGCGAACACATTGATGTACGCCACCGGCAGGAAGTTTCCGAAGAAGCCCAGCGGACCGCGCGCCTGGATCTGCTGCGGCACCCCGAGCCGTACGCCCATCTTGGACATCACGGCCATCAGCACCGATCCGACCCCGGCCCCGACGACGATCGCGGCAACCGCGCCGGTGAAGCTGAGGCCCAGGCTGATCGCGCTGAATCCGAGCAGGATGATGGGGAAGTTGAGACCGGCGGCGAACCAGACGAAGAACTGTGAGCTGGGCTTGCCGTGCCGCTCGTTGTCGGGGATGTGGTCGACCCCGAAGGGTTCGACTTTGGTGACCGCGCTGCCGTAGACCGGCGCAGCATCGTCGTGGGTCATGGGCGTGCTCCTGGGGACAGGGGAGATCCGGGCGTCAAGGGGTGGCGATGAGCGGGGGAATGGGAGGGTCCAGGCGCGGCCGGGGCGTCTCACCACGGCAAAGGCGCTGTGTTCGAGATATCGAAAAACCCACCGCCGCTGTAGACCAGAGGCGCCAGGTCCTCGTGACGGGCCGCGACCACCCGGCCGGTGAAGACGGTGTGGCTGCCCGCTTCCAGCCGTTCGCCGATCTCCACCTCCAGCTGGGCGCAGGACCCGTCGATCAGCGGTGCGCCATGGGCGCCCGCGGCCCAGGAGAGCCCGGCGAACTTGTCGTCCGATTTGGACGCAAAGACCTTGGCGACGTCGAGCTGGTTCGCCGCGAGGATGTTGATGCCCAGGTGGGTGGCCCGGTGCAGCGCGGGGTGGGTGGTGGAGCTGTGCTGCACGCACACCAGCACCATCGGCGGGTCCAGCGAGATGCTGGAGAAGGCGTTGACGGCCAGCCCCCTGGGCGTACCGGCGTCGTCGGTGGTCACCACGGTCACGCCGGTGATGAACTTGCGGTGCACCCCGCGCACCAGATCGGCGTCGACGGCGGCCTCCTGGGTGGTGGTGATGATCCCCAGCGCCTCCAGCAGCTGGCGGGGGTCCCAGGTCACCCATTCCTCGGCGATCACACCGCCGTCGAAGTGGGTGAAGGTGGCGCCGGAGACCTCGACCGGGCGGCCGGTGGGCGGCACGCCGAGGAAGTCACCGGTGTGGCTGCCGGTGCTGCGCCAGCGGATCGCCAGCTCCTCGCCGTCCTCCACGATCTCCTCGATCTCGGTGTGCAGATCGGGGAACGCCTCGCGGATGGCGCGGACGGAGTTCTTGAACTGCTCGCGGTCCTGGGGCGCGGCGGCGGGGCCGCGGCGGCGTACGTAGCCGGGGCTGAGCAGTTCGTCGAGCGCCTCCACCCGGCCTTGATCCCAGGCGGCCTGCCAGGCGGAGCGGATGCGGGCGGTGCGGTCAAGAGTGTGCGTCATGACGGATCCCTCATTCAGCTCTTGTATGGCAGAGGACGGTAGGAACGCCATCCGTCACTGTCAACACCTTGGGACAAATGAGCCGGGAAAGAACCGCTCTCGCACCAAATGCACAGGTCAAAGTTGTTGCCTGGACGTTAACCCTTGACGGGCCTCAACCGGACTCCTAGCCTCCCTGCCATGGCACAGCGTGACCCGGAAGAACAGGACGGACGCTGCATGCGCTTCTCGATATTCCACAACCTCGGAGCACCGGGCCGGCTCGGCTCCTACGCCGAAGTCATGGACGAGGCCCGGGAGTTCGCGGTCGCCGCCGACCGGGCGGGCTTCTGGTCCACCTGGTACACCGAGCACCACTTCGGCCACGAGGCGATCGAGATCACCCCGAACCCGGTCCTGATGGGCGCCGACATCGCCGCCCGCACCGAGGACATCCGGATCGGTCAGGCGGCGAACATCGCCACCTTCTGGCATCCGCTGCGGCTCGCCGAGGACATCGCGATGCTCGACCAGCTCTCCGGCGGCCGGGTCGAGGTGGGCCTCGGGCGCGGGCTGTACGGGCGCGAGGCGCTCAATCTGAACGCGCTCGCCGATCCGCGCGACCAGGAACAGAACCGCGCGCTGTACGACGAGACCGTGGAGATCCTCCGCAAGGCGTGGAGCGGCGAGTTCTTCTCGCACCGCGGCCGCTTCTACGAGTTCCCCGCCCCGGGGGTGACGTGGAACCACCCCCTCTCCCCCGCCACCCCGGACTACATGGCGGACGGGGCCATCACCAAGATGCAGGTCACCCCGTACCCGTTGCAGCGCCCGCACCCGCCGCTGTGGCAGGTCATCGACAGCCCGCGGTCGATCAAGGCGGCCGCGGCCGACGGGGTCCAGGGGATGTTCTGGCTGCCGCCGGTCTCGGCGCTCAAGGAGCGCTTCGAGCTGTACCGCTCCACCGCGAGCGAGGCGTCCGGCCGCGCGTACGCGCTCGGCGAGGGCATCGGCCTGGTGCGGGACGTGTACGTCGCCGACACCATGGAGCAGGCCCGGGCCGACTTCGAGGAGGCGCTGATGACCACCTACCGGTGGATCATGCACTTCCGGGGCCTGGGCAACCTGATGGAGGCGGGCGAGGAGCTGACCGACGCCCACGAGCTGTCCTTCGAGTTCCTGGCGGAGCGCAATCTGCTGGTCGGCACCCCCGAGTACGTCTCCGAGAAGATCGCCGAGCTGCGGGAGGAGGTGGGTCTGGAGCATCTGCTGCTGTGGACCACCCACCCCGGCCTGGAACACCGCAAGGCGATGCGCAGCCTGGAGCTGTTCGCGGAGAAGGTCATGCCGCGGTTCACCGGTGGCGGCGGCCATGAGTGACCTGGGCCTGCGCAAGGTCGTCAGCGTCACCGACGATCTGCTGCTGGAGCTGGGACGGCCGGTGGCCGTGCCGGTGCGCCGGGTCGCGGCGGCCGCGGTGATCCGTAACCCATGGGCGGGCCTGGGCCTGGTCGCCGATCTCCAGCCCGAGGTCGAGCGGATCGCCCCGGGGCTGGCGCGGCTGCTCACCGACCGGGTGAGCGAGGCGCTGGGCGGCGTGGACCGCGTCGAGTCGTTCGGCAAGGCCGCGATCGTCGGCCTGAACGGGGAGATCGAACACGGCGGCGCGCTGATCCACACCCCGTTCTTCGGCAACGTGCTGCGGGAGCTGACCGAGGGCACCTCGATCATCGTGTTCAGCGACGACCGGCTTCCGGCGGGCGAGCCGCTGACCGTACCGCTGTGGCACAAGACGGCGGCCGCCACCCGCTCGCACTACCAGACGTGCCAGATCCGCATCCCGGACGCGCCCCGGCCCGACGAGATCGTGGTCATCGCGGCCGGTGCCTCCGGCCCCCGCCCCAACGCGCGCATCGGGGACCGGGCCACCGACCCCGCCATCCGCCTCGCCGACCTGGAAGACCGCGAAAACCCGAAAAACATGGAGACCGTCCAGTGAACGTCCGCAAGATCATCACCTTCACCGAGGACATCCACAGCGAGGGCGGCCGCCCCGTGGACCCGCCCGCCCGGACCGCGGTGGTGCTCGCCATCATCGAGAACCCCTGGGCCGGGCAGGGCTACGTGGCCGACCTGCTGCCGGGTATCGACGAGGTGGCGCCGAAGCTCGGCGAGCTGCTGGCGCCCCGGGTGGTCGAGGCGCTGGGCGCGCCGGTCGAGGCGTACGGCAAGGCCGCCGTCGTGGGCCTGGACGGGGAGATCGAGCACGGCTCCGGGCTGATCCACACGCTCAAGTTCGGCGACCACTTCCGCCGGGCGGCGAAGGCCACCACGCTGCTGCCCGCCGTGGAGAAGCGCGCGGCCGCGGGCACGGTCTTCGACATCCCGCTCAAGCACATCACCGATGCCACGATCCGCTCGCACCACCAGAGCATCGAGGTGCGGGTGGCGGACGGACCACGCGCCGACGAGATCGTGGTCGGGCTCGCGGCCGCCGCCCAGGGCCGCCCCCAGGCCCGGCTGGCCCCGCTCGCCACGGAGCAGTGAGCGTCGTGGGTACGCCCGGGGCGCGCTCCACCACCCCGGTCGCGCTGGGGCACGAGACGCACGGCACCGGGCCCGGCCTCGTCCTGCTGCACGGCGTCGGGCTCGACCGGAGCATGTGGGAGCGGTGCCTGCCCGCGCTCACGGCCCGGCACCGGGTCACGCTGGTCGACCTGCGCGGCCACGGCGCCTCCCCGGCCGCGGCCCCCGGGGTGTCGCTCGCCGAGCTGGCCGCGGACGTCGCGGCCCTGCTGAACGGACCCGCGCACATCGTCGGCTTCTCGCTCGGCGCCCTGGTCGCCCAGCGGCTCGGCCTGGACCGGCCGGACCTCACCGCCTCGCTGACGCTGGTCAGCTCGGTGGCGGGGCGGTCGGAGGACGAGCGTACGGCGGTGGCGCGGCGGCGGGAGGTGGCGGCCCGGGACTTCGGGGCGTCCGCGTGGGCGGCGGTCGACCGCTGGTTCTCGCCCGGCTGGCGGGCCCAGGAGCCCCTCCTGGCGCGCCGGGTGCTGGACACCCTGCTGGCCAACGACCCCGTCTCGTACCTCGCCTGTTACGACGTCTTCGCGACCGCCGACGCCGGGCTGTGGCCGCTGCTGCCGCGGATCACCGCCCCCACCCTCGCGGTGACCGGGGAGGACGACCCCGGCTCCACCCCGGCCATGTCGCGCCGGCTCGCGCAGCGGATCCCCGGCGGCCGGGCGGTGATCGTGCCCGGGGCCCGCCATCTGCTGCCGCTGGAGTGCCCGGAGCGACTCGCCGACGCGATCCTCACCCAGACCGGAAGTCACACCGGAAGCCACACGGGAAGCCACACCGGACATCAGGAGTGCCACAGCTCATGAACCGCCTGCCGCGCCATGACCACTACATCGCGGGCGAGTGGACCGCACCCGCCGACGGCGGCTACTTCGCCAGCGTCAACCCGGCCACCGCCGAGCCCTGGTACGAGGCGGCGAACGGCACCGCCGCCGATGTGGAGCGCGCGGTGGGCGCCGCCCGCGCCGCCTTCGAGGATCCGCGCTGGCGGGATCTGAGCCAGACCCGGCGCGGCCGGCTGCTGCGCACCCTCGGCGATCTGATCGGTGAACACGCCGAGGAGCTGGCCCGCACCGAATCCCTCGACAACGGCAAGCTGCTGCGCGAGATGCGGGCCCAACTCGCGGGCCTGCCCGAGTACTTCTATTACTACGCGGGACTCGCCGACAAGATCCAGGGCGAGGTCATCCCGGGCGCCGGCCGCGAACTGCTCAACTACACCCTGCGCGAGCCCGTGGGCGTGGTGGGCGCCATCACTCCCTGGAACTCCCCGCTGCTGCTCACCGCCACCAAGCTGGCCCCCGCGCTGGCCGCCGGGAACACGATGGTCATCAAGCCCTCGGAGCACACCTCGGCCTCGCTGCTGGCGCTCGCCCCACTCGTCGAGCGGGCGGGCTTCCCGCCGGGCGTGGTCAACGTGGTCACCGGCTTCGGCGCGACCGCGGGCGGCCCGCTGACCGAGCACCGGGACGTGGCCAAGGTGAGCTTCACCGGCTCCACCGGGACCGGCCGCCGGATCGCCCGTACCTGCGCCGACCGGCTGATCCGCTGCACCCTGGAGCTGGGCGGCAAATCGCCCAACATCATCTTCCCGGACGCCGACCTGGGCTCCGCCGCCATGGGCGTGATCGCCGGGGTGTTCGCCGCCGCGGGTCAGACCTGTGTGGCGGGCAGCCGGGTGCTGGTGCACCGCGAGGTGTACGACGAGATCCTGGAGCGGGTGTCGGCACGGGCCGCCACCATCGCGATCGGCGACCCCCTCGACGACACCACCGAGCTGGGCCCGCTGGCCATCGCCGAGCAGCTGGAGAAGGTCGAGTCGTACGTCGACCTCGGCCGTTCCGAGGGCGGGAAGGTGGTCTGCGGCGGGTCCCGGCCGGACACCGGCCTGGGCGGGTACTTCTACTCCCCCACCGTGTTCACCGGCGTCGACAACACGCTGCGGATCTGCCAGGAGGAGATCTTCGGGCCGGTGGCCACCGTCATGCCGTTCGACTCCGAGGAGGAGGCGCTTTCCATCGCCAACGACTCGGCGTACGGCCTCGCGGCGGGCGTGTGGACCCGGGATGTGAACCGGGTGCACCGGATGGCCGCCCGGCTGGAGGCGGGCACGGTGTGGGCCAACACCTACCGTTCGATGTCGCCGATGTCGCCCCGGGCGGGCTTCAAGAACAGCGGCATGGGCACCGAGCACGGCACCGAGGTGGTCCGGGAGTACACCCGGCTGAAGAGCGTGTGGATCAACACCAGCGAGGAACCGGCCGGGGATCCGTTCATCCTCAGGTCATGACGTAGGGACGGACGGAGCGCTCTTGTATGGCAGATCACAGAGGCCCGCCCTCGACCGGCGGCGAGGTTGACGGGGAGAGAGCGCCCCGCCTACGGTTCCGTGCCATGCAACAACCCACGGGCAAGCGGCTTCAGCAGACCAGCATGCAGGCGCGGGTCGCCGAAGAGCTGCGGCAGATGATCATCAGTGGCGAACTGCCGCCCCGCTCCAGCCTGTCCGAGATGGCGCTGTCCGAGACCTTCGGGGTCAGCCGGACGCCCATCCGCGAGGCCCTCAAGCAGCTCCAGATAGAGGGGCTGGTCGAAGTCCGGCCGCGGGTCGGCACGTTCGTCGCCGTACCGTCGCGCCGTGAGCTGACCGAGCTGTTCCAGATGAAGGAGCTGTTCGAGGGCGCCGCCGCCCGGCTGCTCGCCTTCCGCGGGAACGTGCCCGAAGTGGATCAGCTGGAGGCCAGCATGCGGGCGGCCGACCAGGCCGTCAGGGACGGTGACGCCGAACGGTACGCGGCGCTGGTCCACGAGTTCCACGACCTGATCGTCAAGGGCGCGGACAACAGCAAGCTGGAGGGGCACTACCGCACCCTGATGAACCAGCTCGCCTACGCCCGGCTGGTGCGCACCTCGCTGTCCCGCCCCGGGCGGCTCATCGAGTCGGACTCCGAGCACCACCGCGTCCTCAGCCTGATCCAGGCCAAGGACGGCGACGGTGCCGAGCGGGTGATGCGCGAGCACGTCCGCGCCAGCCACCAGGCGCTGATGCAGGGCATGGACGAGCGCGGGATCTGACGTTTCCCGGCGCGGCGGCCGGGGGCGGACCGCGGACGGTCAGCCGTCGGCGGAGGCCCGTGCGGCGCGCAGCGCCGAGCGGAGCCGGTTCTTGGCGCCGAGGAGGTGCTCCCGCAGGGTGGTGACGGCGGTCTCGGTCTCGCCGCTGCGCACGGTCTTCAGCAGGTCGACATGGGCCTCGGCGGAGGGGTGGAGATCGACGTCCTGGGCGTTGGTCACGTCGAGGACGACGCCGAAGGTGGGCCGGTACTGCTCCCAGACCGCGACCAGTCGGCGATGCCCGGACAGCACGTAGAACTGGGAGTGGAACTCCAGGTCGGCGAGGGCGAAGTCGCTGGGCGCGGAGCGGTCGGCGGCGTCCCGCATCCGGTCGACGAAGCCCTGGGCGCGGTCCCAGTCGCCGGGTTCGGCGCGGCCGATGGCGAGGGTGAGGGCGAGGGTCTCCAGGGATTCCCGCAGCGTGTACAGCTCGTCCACATCGTCCTCGGTGAGCCCGGTGACGAAGACCCCGCGGCGCCGGGATTCGACCAGCCCCTCGGCCTCCAGCTGCCGCAGCGCGTCACGGACCGGGCCGCGGCTGACGTCGTACTGCTCGGCGAGGGCACCTTCGACGAGGTGGGTGCCGGGGCGCTGCCGTCCTGAGATGATGAGGACGCGCAGTTCGTGTGCGACCAGATCGCCGAGGGACTGCTGCTGTAGCGAGGTGATGGGCACCGACGGGCTCCTTCTGGGGGGCGGAACGTCCTTCAGTCAACGGTTAACCGTTGACTCATTATTCCTCCTCAGGGCCGCTTCGGAAACGGTGGCGAAGGCGATGCCGCGCCGCTGCCAGGTATACGCGACGGCGACGCCGTCCGCCCAGGGCACGACCGCCGGGTAGGAGAACTCGCTGTGGCCGTCGGTCCGCACGCCCGTCTCGTCCGGGACGATGGCGCCGGGGCGGGAGACCGGGCGGTCCTCCAGCACCACCGCCCGGCGCCAGGTGATCCCGTCGTCCCCGGAGACGGACAGCACCAGCGGGGTGCGCGCGCCCCACTCGGCGGCCACCGGGTTGTGCGCCAGCACCACCCGGCCGTCGGCGAGCCGTACGGCGTCCAGACCGCTGTTGTTGTTCGGTACGTCCAGCGGGCGCGCGGTCGACCAGGTGACACCGCCGTCGTGGGAGGCGCTGCGGCAGACCCGGCCGCAGGAGCTGCGCAGCAGCATCCGGATCTCGCCCGGGGCGCTCTCCCACAGCGCGGGCTGGATGACCCCGGCACCGGGGAACGCCGGGCGGTCCAGGGGTACGGGCGCGGAGCGCCGCCAGCTCGCGCCGCCGTCGTCCGAGCGGTCGGTGAACGCGTCCCAGCGGCCACCGGCGCTCTGCGGCTCCTCGACCGACGCGGGCGCGAGCCAGCCGCCGTCGGCGAGGCGGAGAGGCTTGTTCTTCACCGGTCCGCGGCCCCCGGCCCCGTCCGCGCCCGGCACCAGTTCGGCGGGGACGGACCAGCTCAGGCCGCCGTCCCGGGAGCGCAGCACCCGGGTGCGCCAGTCGGGGATGCGGTGGCCGGTCTTGTAGAAGAGCAGCACCTCGCCGTGGCCGGTGGCGAACAGGACGGGGTTCCAGTGCGGCAGCCCCGCCTCGTCCGCCACCTTCACCGGCGCGCCCCACCGGCCGCCGGTCCGCCGCGCCAGCCAGATCGCCACGTCGTCCGCGCCCTCCCGGCTTCCGGCGAACCAGGCGGCCAGCACCTCGCCGTCCGGCAGCGGAAGCAGGGTGGAGGCGTGGCAGTGGCCGAAGCGGGGGTCGTCGCGCAGGACGAACTCGCGGTGGACGGTCATGGCCGACTCCTGTTTCAGGGCGCGACCGTGTCGGTCTCCGGCGCCTTGGCGGTGCCGGTGTCCGGTGCGGGCTCGGACCCGGCCGCCATCGCGGAGCTGGTGTCGACCAGGTCGCGGCGGGAGGTCTCGGGGGTGAAGAAGTACGCGGCGGCGGCCGAGACCAGGGCCACGGCGCTCGCGTACGCGGCCACCGGGACCCAGTTGTCGCCGCCGCCGGTGAGCGCGGTGGCGATGAACGGGGTGAGGCCACCGGCCACGATCGCGCCGAGCTGGGCGCCGACCGAGGCGCCGCTGTAGCGGACCTTGGAGCCGAACAGCTCGGTGAACAAGGCGGGTTGGACGGCGTTGCAGGCATTGTGGGCGAGGTTGATGACCAGGCAGTACGCCAGCACGATCAGCACCGCCGAGCCGGACTTCAGCAGCCAGAACGCGGGGAAGGCCAGCGCCGCGGCGGCCAGGCCGCCGTAGACGTAGACCGGGCGGCGGCCCACCTTGTCGGACAGCGCGCCGAAGAAGCCGTGGGCGGGGAACGCGAGCACCGAGGCGATCATGATGGCGGTGGTCAGCGTGGCCTTCGGGATGCCGAGGTGTTCGGGCCCGTAGGACACCGCGAAGACGGTCAGCAGGAAGAACGGCACGCTCTCGCTGAACCGCAGCGACATGATCAGCAGCACGCTGCGCCAGTCGTGGCGCAGCACGTCCAGCAGCGGCGCCTTGGCCTTGCCCTCCTCGTGCTTGACCTGCTCGAACACCTCGGATTCGCCGAGCCGGCCGCGCATCCACAGCCCGACGCCCACCAGCACCGCGCTGCACAGGAACGGCACGCGCCAGCCCCAGGACTGGAACTGCGCGTCCGGCAGGATGCCCATCAGCGCGAACATGCCGGTGGCCAGCAGCTGTCCGGAGAAACCACCGGTGTTGGGCCAGGCGCTGAAGAAGCCGCGGCGGTGCGCCGGGGCGTTCTCGACGACCATCAGCATGGCGCCGCCCCATTCGCCGCCGACCATGAAGCCCTGGATGAAGCGCAGCACCACGAGGAGCACCGGTGCCCAGATGCCGATGGTGTCGTACGTTGGCAGAAGACCGACGGCGAAGGTGGCGGCGCCCATCCCGCACAACGTCGTGACCAGCGTGGTCTTCCGGCCGATGGTGTCGCCGAGGTGGCCGAAGACGAAGCCGCCGAGCGGGCGGGCGATGAAGCCGATGCCGAAGGTGGCGAACGACGCGAGGGTGCCCGCGAACGGGCTCAGGCTCGGGAAGAAGAGATCCCCGAACACCAGCGCGCTGGCGAGGCCGTAGAGCAGGAAGTCGTAGAACTCGATGGTGTTGCCGATGAAGCTCGACAACACGGTGCGACGGAGCTGGGCGGACGCGTGGCGTGAGGTCATGTGGTTCTCCTGCTCTGGGCCTCATTGCCCTGGATATCAGTTAACCGTTCACGGTTAACCGTGGCGAAGAGTATGGGATCCCGCACCACGCTCGTCAATAGGCACCCTTGACGCCCCGGAAACGGCTCCGTACCTTTCGGTTCACCTTTTGAAAGATCGAACCGTCAAACACCCTCAGAACTCTTCAACACTCTTCAAGGGGCGAAGAACATGAATGGTGTGCGCAGACGAACGGTGCTCGCCGCGGCCGGCGGCACGGCCATCGCGGGCAGGGCCGCGACCGGCACCGCCCACGCCCGGGAGCGCCCGGGCCCGGGCGAGCGGCCCGCGGCGGAACCCGCCCCGTACGAGGCCAGGGTCCAGGCCCTGCTGGGGCGGATGACGGTCGAGGAGAAGCTGGGCCAGCTCCAGCAACTCGCCTGGACCGGCGACACCGGACCCGGCGGCGGGCAGACCGCCGAGGCGGAGAAGGCGGCCCGGCAGGGACGGCTGGGCTCCGTGCTCAACATCTACGGGGCGAAGACCACCAACACGCTCCAGCGGATGGCCGTCGAGGAGTCGCGCCTGGGCATTCCGCTGGTGTTCGGGCTCGATGTCATCCATGGTCTGTGGACCACGTTCCCCATCCCGCTGGCCCAGGCCGCGAGCTTCGACCCGGCGGTGGCCGCGCGGGACGCCGAGGTGTCCGCGAAGGAGGCCCGCTCCAACGGGGTGCACTGGACGTTCTCCCCGATGATGGACGTCACCCACGAACCGCGCTGGGGGCGGATCTCCGAGGGCAGCGGCGAGGACCCGCATCTGACGGCCGCGATCGCCGCCGCCAAGACCCGCGGCTACCAGGGCGAGGACCTGGCCGCGAAGGACCGGCTCGCGGCGTGCGCCAAGCACTTCGTGGCGTACGGCGGAGCCGAGGGCGGCCGCGACTACAACACGGTGGATGTCTCCGAGGCCCGGCTTCGCAACCTCTACCTCGGGCCGTTCCTGGCGGCCGTGGACGCCGGGGTGGCCACCGTCATGGCGAGCTTCAACACCATCAGCGGAGTCCCCGCCCACGGCAACCGGCACACCCTCACCGACATCCTCAAGGACGAGTGGGAGTTCGGCGGGGTCGTCGTCAGCGACTACAACGGCATTCAGGAAATGACGGTTCACGGCTTCGCCGCCGACCACGCCGACGCCGGACGGCAGGCGCTGAACGCCGGGGTCGACATGGAAATGGCCAGCACCACCCTCGCCGACCACGGCAAGCGGCTGCTGCGCAGCGGCGCGATCACCACCGCCCGGCTGGACGACGCGGTGGCCCGCATCCTGCGGCTCAAGTTCCGGCTCGGGCTCTTCGAACACCCCTATGTGGACGAGGACGCGGCGATCGAGGAGCCCACCAAGGCGTCCCGCGCGGCGGCCCGCGAGACGGCAGCGCGCACCATGGTGCTGCTCAAGAACACCCCGGCGGGGAAGGGGAAGGAGAAGGGGCCGCTGCTCCCCCTCAGCCCCTCGGCCTCCTCCATCGCCGTCGTCGGGCCCTTCGCCGACTCCACCGATCTGCGCGGCTCCTGGGCCGGACCCTGGGCAGACGCGTTTCCGCCGGTCACCGTCCTCGACGCGGTCAAGGACGCCGCACCGAAGGCCCGGGTCACCCATGCCCCCGGTGTCGCCCCGGCGGGCAAAGACACCGGTGGCATCGCGAAGGCCGCCGCGGTCGCCAGGGCGGCCGAGGTGGCGGTCGTGGTGGTCGGGGAGGCTTCGGCGCTCAGCGGGGAGGCGGCCGTACGCAGCGACATCAGCCTGCCCGGACAGCAGGAGGAGCTGATCGCGGCGATCGCGGACACCGGCACGCCCTTCGTCGTGGTCCAGGTCAGCGGGCGCCCGCTGACGATGGGCGGCTGGCTGGACTCGGCACCCGCCGTGCTCCAGGCGTGGCATCCGGGCATCGAGGGCGGAAACGCCATCGCGGACGTCCTGTTCGGCACCGTGAACCCCGGCGGCAAGCTGCCGGTGTCGTTCCCGCGCTCGGCCGGGCAGATCCCCATCTACTACAACCACGAGAACACCGGGCGCCCCTACGACCCGGACAACAAGTACACCTCCAAGTACCTCGACCTCGCCGACGGCCCGCAGTTCGCCTTCGGCCACGGCCTCAGCTACACCACCTTCGACATCGGCGAGCCGAAGCTGTCCGTCAGCCGTATCGCGGCCGACGCGCTGCGCAAGGGCGACACCGTGGAGGTGGCGGTCACGGTGCGGAACACCGGGAAACGCGAGGGCGACGAGGTGGTGCAGGTGTATCTGCGCGACCCGGTGGCGAGCCTGGTGCAACCGGTGCGGCGGCTGTGCGGCTTCCGCCGGGTGACGCTCGGCGCGGGGAAGTCCACCACCGTCCGCTTCCGGCTGGGCGCCGAGGACCTGGGGTTCTGGACCCACGACCGGGACGGCACGTTCACGGTGGAGAAGGGCGAGATCCAGATCTACGCGGGCAACAGCTCGCGGGCGAGGAGTGAACGCACCCTGACGATCACATAGTGGGACGGCGTCCCGTCTTCTGCACAGACACACCGGGTTATTTGTAGGGTGCATGCTGACAACTCCAGCCCGGGAAGACACCGAAGATGACCGCCGCGCCCTGCCCATTGCCCAGCACCCCGAGAAGCCATCCCGCTCCGCGGCGCCTCGCGGCCCACCGGAACCCCGACCGGGCGGAGGCCCCGTGGACGGTGTGATCACGGGCTTCGGCGTCATCGCGAGCATCATCGTCACCGGCTATGTACTCGGCATCCGCGGAGCGCTGGGCGGGCAGGGCCGGGAGGTGCTGACCAAGCTCTCCTTCAACGTCGCCTCCCCCGCCCTGCTCTTCACCACCCTGGCCCACGCCGACCTCTCCGTCATCGTCTCGACCCCGCTGCTCGTCACGGCCTCAAGCACCTTCGTGGTGGCGGGCGCGTTCGTCGCGGTCGGCGCGGTGCGCAAGTGGAGCGTGGGCCGCACCACGATCGGCGCCCTGTGCGCGAGTTATGTGAACGCGGGAAACCTCGGCATCCCGATCGCCATGTACGTCCTCGGCGACGCGTCCCTCATCGCCCCGGTGCTGCTGTTCCAGCAACTGGTGATGACACCGATCGCGCTCACGGTCATCGACCTCAGCCGCCCCGGGGACCACCCGCCCTCGATACTGCGCCGGCTGACCAGCCCGTTCCGCAACCCCATCGTGATCGGCTCGCTGTCCGGGGTCGCGGTGGCCGCCACCGGGTGGCAGGCGCCCGGGCCCCTCATGGAACCGTTCCACCTGGTGGGCAGCATGGCCGTACCCGCCGTGCTGCTGGCCTTCGGGATCTCGCTGCCGGGCAGTGCACTGCCCGGGCGCGGCGAGGAGCGCGGCCCGGTGCTGCTGTCGGTGGCGCTGAAGTCGTTCGGCCAGCCGGTGGTGGCCTGGGCCATCGCGGCCGGTCTCTTCGGGCTCGCCGGGACCGCCCTCTTCGCGGCCGTCGTCACCTCCGCGCTCCCCGCGGCGCAGAACCTGTTCACCTACGCCGTGCGCTACGAGACGAGCACCATCCTGGCCCGCGAATCCATCCTGCTGTCCACGGTGTTGGCCGTGCCGGTGCTCTTCACGGTCGCGGCGCTGCTGGGCTAGGCGCCGCCGGGCCGAGGGCGGCGCCCGGCGCACGGTGTCCGGCCCGGAATCGGGTGGGGTTTACCCCTGGAGGCCCCGGGCAGGCGGATATTCGTGCTTCGGACCGGAGGCACGCACCGCGGGAGCAGTCCGACCGCTCCAGGACGCGGCCACCGGTCCGTATCCTGCGCGCTCCCGCATGGCAGCGACCACGGTCCCAGGCGACCCCGTCAGCCCCTTGCAGGAGGTGTGTGACATGACGACCGCAGCGCAGCACACGACACGTCCCCGCTCCGGCTCCGCGAAGCACCCGCATGACGACGCCCCGGACACCAGCGCCGAGTTCCACGAGATGGCCCGCCTCCCCGAGGGCCCCGAGAAGGACGCGCTGCGGCAGCGGGTGGTGGAGGCGTGGATGCCGATGGCGCAACGGCTGGCCCGCCAGTACCGCAACCGCGGCGAATCCCTGGAGGACCTGGAGCAGGTGGCCGCGCTCGGCCTGGTGAAGGCCGTCAAGCGGTACGACCCCCGACACGGCACGGCGTTCGCAGGTTTCGCGGTGCCCACCGTCGTCGGCGAGATCAAGCGCCACTTCCGGGACCACCTGTGGGTGCTGCACGTGCCGCGCCGGGTCCAGGAGCTGCGCAACCGGGTGCGGACCGCACACCGGGAGCTGTCCCACTCCCTCGACGACGCCACGGTGCCCACCGAGGCCATCGCCGAGCGCACCGGCCTCAGCGAGAAGGAGGTGCGCATCGGCATGGAGGCCATGGGGAGCTTCACCCCGCTGTCCCTGGACGCGCAGCTGACCGGCGCGGACGACGGCTACTCGCTGGCGGACACGCTCGGCGGCCAGGAGCCCGCGTACGACCGGGTCGTGGACCGCGAGGCGGTGCGCCCGGGGCTGGGGCGGCTGCCCGCCCGCGAGCGCCAGATCCTCTACATGCGGTTCTTCTGCGACATGACCCAGAGCCGGATCGCCGAGCAGCTGGGCATCTCCCAGATGCATGTCTCCCGGCTCATCAACCGCACCTGCTCGACGCTGCGCGCCCAGGCCCTGGCCGAACCGAGCGCCAACTGATCGGCGTGCCGCCCACCGCTCGCCCGCGTTGCGCCGCTGGAACGATGTGCATCGCCTCAGCGGGTGACCGTGGCGCCGTGGAGAGCGCCGGGATCCGCTCCGGACTGCGAGGGTCGGGGCGCGGATCACCGATGACCAGCGAAGGAGTACGCCCGTGACCACCCTCCAAGGCCCGCCCACGGTGTCCGACCTCAAGCTCCTCCAGGGCCAGAAGGCCCTGGTGACCGGGGCGAACTCGGGCATCGGCAAGGCGACCGCGATCGCCCTGGGGCGCGCCGGCGCGGATGTCGTCGTCAACTACGTCTCCGACCGGCCGTCCGCCGAGGCCGTCGTGAAGGAGATCGAGGGCCACGGTGTGCGCACCTACGCCCACCAGGCGGATGTGTCGCGGGAGGACCAGGTGGTGGACATGGTGTCCGCCATGGTCGACCGGCTCGGCACGATCGACATCCTGGTCGCCAACGCGGGCCTCCAGCGTGACGCCCCGACGGTGGACATGACCCTGGCGGACTGGGAGAAGGTGCTCTCCGTCAACCTCACCGGTCAGTTCCTGTGCGCCAGGGAGGCGGTCAAGGAGTTCCGGCGGCGCGGGGTCGTTCCGGAGGTGTCGCGGGCGGCCGGGAAGATCATCTGCATGAGCTCGGTCCACCAGATCATCCCCTGGGCCGGACATGTGAACTACGCGTCGTCGAAGGGCGGCGTGGCGATGATGATGCAGACCATGGCCCAGGAGCTGGCGCCCGAGAAGATCCGGGTGAACGCGATCGCGCCGGGCGCCATCAGGACGCCGATCAACCGTGACGCGTGGGACACCGAGGACGCCAGGACCGCCCTGCTGGAGCTGATCCCCTACGGCCGGATCGGCGATCCGCAGGACATCGCGAACGCCGCCGTCGCCCTCGCGTCCGACCTGTGCGACTACGTGGTGGGCACCACGCTCTACGTGGACGGCGGGATGACCCTCTTCCCCGGCTTCGCCACGGGCGGCTGACCGCGCCGCCACCCGGTACCACCGGCCGTCACCAGGCGACTCTGCGCGCGCGGAGCGAGGATGGTGGTGTCACCGTTTCCTCAAGGAGGTGAACGACGATGACGTTCCCCTCGGACAACTCACGTGACGCCGATCAGCGGAAGGAGCGCCACACCGACTCCGACCAGCCCTTCTCCGGTCTCCTGGGCACCGTGTCGGACGCCGCGTGGCAGGTCCTGCTGACCGCGGGCCTGGTCGCGATCGTGCTGGGGCTGCTGGTGCTGGTGTGGCCGGCCGCCACCCTGGCGGTGGTCGGCGCCCTGTTCGGCGTCTATCTGCTGGTCAGCGGCATCTTCCAGCTGATAGCGGCCTTCGGGACGCATATCCCGCGGTCGATGCGCGCCCTCAGCTTCATCAGCGGGGCGGTGAGCGTGTTCCTCGGCCTGCTCTGCTTCCGTGGTCCCGCCCAGTCGGTCCTGCTGCTAGCCCTGTGGATCGGATTCGCCTGGCTGCTGCGAGGTGTCATGCACACCGTCACGGCCGTCCAGGACGAGGCGATCCCCGCCCGCGGCTGGCAGATCTTCCTCGGTGTCGTCAGCGCCGTGGCCGGAATCGTGCTGATCGTGGCGCCCTTCGGCTCCATCGCCGCCCTCACCCTGGTGACCGGCGTCTGGCTGCTCGTTCTGGGCATCATCGAGGTCATCCACGGGATCCAGCTGCGGGCCCGGCTCGGAGGCCACGCGCCCCGCAAGGCACATCACGGCTTCCGGTTCCGCCAGCAGCCCCATCCGCAACCGTAAACCGCCGCGACAGCCGCCCCGAGCGGCTGTCGCGACAACCAGGGGGCTAGTGAGTCTGCACCCACCACGCCATCAGGCCGATGGCCGCGGTGCCGCATGCATACGACGCGCCCCGCACGAAATTCGCGGCGGCGAGCCGACCGTATCGACGCCATCTACTACTGGAACGGCTGGGTACCGGTGGGCGAACCTCCATCGTCTGCTGCATTGGGAGCCCCTTTCGTGACCGTACGGACAGTGACTGTCCGACAGGGGGGAACGACGCGCTGAAGAAAGCATACAAAAGTGTGAACTTCCCTCAGGTGACTGACTCGCCGAGAAAAATAGCTTCCGACACGATTTCAGAACTCGTGCGTCTGAAGGCTCCTGACGAGGCTCCTGACGTGACGGCGCTCAGCCCTGTCCGTGCCAGCGCAGCACCGCGCCCAGCCCTCCGGCGGGCCCCGCCAGGCCCTCGGGCACCAGCAGCACCTCGGTGTCGGCCACCGCCGCGGACCGCATCAGCGCGTCGTCGGCGCGCGCCGGTTCGGGCGCGCTCACGCCCAGCGCCCGCACCTGGGCCCGCTGCACCGCCACCTGATCGGCACCGGGGCCGATCCACACCTCATGGCGCATGTCGCCGCCCGCCTGGCCCAGCAGCAGGGTGGCCGCCTGATGGCTGCGCACCGCCTCCACCACCGCGGGCACCCCCTCCGCCGCCCCGCTCGGCGCGGTGCCGTCGTGGCCGGTCGCGGCGTGCCCGCCGGGGCGGCCGCGCCCGGCGCGGAAGAGATCGAGCACGGCTTCCAGATGGGCGCGGGCGTGGTCCGCGCGGGCATGGTCGATCTCCGCCTCCAGGAGGTCCCGGGCGGCTCCCGGCGCCCGGCTGCCGTGCCGCGCCTCCACCGCCCGGTCCCGCAGCGGCTCGGGCAGCCGGTCGCGGACCGCCCTGCGCTCGCGCGGATCGCCCGCCAGCACCAGCAGGGGTGCGCCGCTGTCCGGCCACTGCCGCACCAGCTCCTCGGCGACGAGGTCCGCGGTGTGCTCCCAGCCGTTCTCGACCCGGTTGCGGTAGTGCCACTCGTACCGGTCCGCGGGCACCGACCGGTGGCCGCGGCCCCGTGGCGCCCGGCCCGTGGCGCGGCACACCGGGCGGGCTCCGCCCTCGTCGCGCAGCTCCAGGTCGGCGCCCGTCCGGTCGACGTACGCCACCAGGCACGACGGCCACTCGCCGCGCAGCGACGCCAGCGGCGCCACCCGGGGCAGCGGCGACCAGGACGTCACGACGTCGCCCGGCGACGCGGCCAGCGGCAGGTCGAGCACCACCTCGCCGTCCGACGCGAACAGCGCCCGTCCGGCGGTCGCGGTGGCCGCCCGCTGACCGGCCAGTCTGCTCACCACCGCCTCACGGGTGCGGGGGTCGGCGCCCTGGGCGGTCAGCTGACCGGCCACGAACCGCTCCCGCAGCCGGCGCCGCGTGGGGGCGTCCTCCGTCGCACGCGAGGTGTCGAGGTAGACGCACGCCCAGGGGCCGGGACGATCGAACAACGGCTTCAGGAATCCAACGTCCATGACCTCCCCCAAACCGGGGAAACACACGACCCGGACGGGCGTCCGGATCGCCGCGCCACTTCGGCCGCGCAGGCCCGCGCCGCTTCGGCCACGTGGGGCGCTTCACGAACCAAGCATCCCTCCAGCTCCCCGGGATCGCCAGAGCTGTCGGGCCGTACGGCGACTAGAATTTGTCCCATGGCTCGCTCCAACGAGGAGGTCGAAGCCCTCCTGCGCGAGTACGCGGATCTCCTCCTGATCACGGGCGGGGACGCGTTCAGGGCGCGCGCCTACGAGAAGGCCGCACGGTCGATCGGCGGCCATCCCGCCGATGTGTCGGGGCTCGATGTGAAGGGGCTGCGGGAGATCCCCAACGTCGGGAAGTCGATCGCCGAGAAGGTCGTCGAGTATCTGCGCACCGGACACGTGCCCGCCGTCGAGGAGGCGCGCGCCGCCATCCCGGCCGGGGTGCGGGAGCTGACCGCGATCCCGGCGCTCGGGCCGAAGAAGGCCATGCTGCTGTACGAGGAGCTGAACATCGCCTCGATCGAGCAGCTGGCCACCGCGATCGAGGAACACCGGCTGCGCGATCTGAAGGGCTTCGGGCCGAAGTCCGAGGAGAACATCCTGCACGGCATCGGGCTGCTGCGGGCCGCGGGCGGCCGGGTCCCGCTCGATACGGCCATGGACGTCGCCGACGACATCGTGGCCGTGCTGTCGCGGGTGCCGGGCTGTGAGCGGGCGGCGTACGCAGGGTCGCTGCGCCGGATGCGGGAGACCGTGGGCGACGTGGACATCCTGGTGGCGGCGGCCGAATCGGCTGCCTTCATGGACGCGTTCACCGCGCTCCCGTATACCGCCGAGATCATCGCGCACGGCGAGAAGAAGACCTCGATCCGCACCACCAAGGGGCTCCAGGTGGATCTGCGGGTGCTGCCGCTCGACTCCTGGGGCGCGGGGCTGCTGTACTTCACCGGCTCCAAGGCCCACAACATCCGCGTCCGCGCGATCGCGGTGCGCCACGGCCTCAAGCTCTCCGAATACGGCCTCTTCGAGACCAAGAGCGGCAAGAAGATCGCCTCCCGCAGCGAGGAGGACGTGTACGCGCGGCTCGGCATGGACTGGATCCCGCCGACCCTGCGCGAGGACCGCGGCGAGGTGAAGGCCGCGCTGGAGGGCCAACTGCCCACGCTGGTCAGCGAATCCGATCTGCGCGGCGATCTGCACACCCACACCGATCTCACCGACGGCCTCGAACCGCTGGAGAACATGATCGCCACGGCGGAGCGGCGCGGTTACGCGTACTACGCCGTCACCGATCACGCGCCGAAGCTGTACATGCAGCAGATGACGAAGGAGAAGATCCTCGCCCAGCGGGAGCGGCTGCGCGCCATGGACCGCGGGCGGGGCCGCCGGGACACGCGGCTGCTGCACGGGGTGGAGCTGAACATCGACGCCGACGGAGAGGTGGACTGGCCCGACGACTTCCTCGAGGGCTTCGACCTGTGCGTGGCCTCGGTGCACACGCTGTTCGGCCAGGACCGGGACACCATGACCCGGCGGTTCCTGCGGGCCTGCGAGAACCCGCACGTCAACATCATCGGCCATCCGACGACCCGGATCCTGGGCAAGCGGCCCGGCGTCGACGCCGACCTCGACGCGGTGTTCGCCGCGTGTGCCCGCACCGGCACCGCGCTGGAGATCAACGCGCATCCGAACCGGCTGGACCTGTCGGACGAGAACATCCTGCGGGCGAAGGAGCACGGCGTGGTGTTCGCCATCGACAGCGACGCGCACTCGACGCTGGACCTCGCCAATCCGCGGTACGGGGTGGGCATGGCCCAGCGCGCCTGGCTGACCACCGACGATGTCATCAACACGTGGCCGCTGACCCGGCTGCGGCGTTTCCTGCGCAAGGGAGCGGGGCACTCGCGCGACGTATGACCACAACGGATTCCGCTTCCGAACCCGCCCGCCGGGCGCCCGGCGCCCGCACCCTCGCCGAGCTGGACGAATGGGTCAGCCGGTGCCGCGCCTGCCCCCGCCTGGTCGCCTGGCGGGAGGAGGTGGCCCGTACGAAACGGGCCGCCTTCGCCGACTGGGACTACTGGGCCCGGCCGGTGCCCGGGTTCGGTCCGCCGGACGCGGCGCTCGCCGTGGTGGGGCTCGCCCCGGCCGCGCACGGCGGCAACCGCACCGGCCGGATGTTCACCGGCGACCGCTCCGGCGACTTCCTGTTCGCGGCGCTGCACACGGTCGGCCTGGCCAACCAGCCCACCGCGACCCACCGCGACGACGGTCTCGCGCTGCGCGGGGTCAGGATCACCGCGCCGGTGCACTGCGCCCCGCCCGCCAACCGCCCCACTCCCGGGGAGCGGGACACCTGCCGTCCGTGGCTGGAGCGGGAACTGCGGCTGCTCCGGCCGACCCTGCGGGCCGTCGTGGTCCTCGGGGCGTTCGGCTGGCAGGCCGCCCTGCCCGCGCTGAACGCCGCCGGATGGGCCGTGCCCCGGCCGCGGCCCGCGTTCGGACACGGCGTGCGGATCACGCTGGAGGCCACCGACGGGGGCGCCCCGCTGCGGGTGTTCGGCTGCTATCACGTGAGCCAGCGGAACACCTTCACCGGCCGTCTCACTCCGGCCGTACTGCACGATGTGCTCGGCGCGGCGGCGGAGGCTGCCGGGCTGCTGCCTCCGCCCGCCGCTCCCCTGGCCCCCGCCCCGGAGGGCGGCTGACAGGGGGAAGGGGAGGCCCCGGGCACTGGGGCAGGAGGGCGCCCGGGGCCTCGTTCAGGGGTGGGTCGGGTCAGTTGACCCCGGCCCCACTGGCGGCGTCATCGGCGGCGTCACCGGCACCGGCGCCGTCCTCGTCGTCGCCCGTACCGGCGCCCGCACCCGCGTTGGCGCCCGCGTTCGCTCCGGCATTCGCACCGGCATTCGCACCGGCGTCCGCGGCACCCGCGCCAGCGTTGGCACCCGCTTCGTCACCGGCACCGGCGTTCGCGGCGCCCTCGTCGCCGCCCGCACCGGCGTTCGCGGCACCTTCGCCACCGGCGTCGCCCGCGCCACCGGCGTCACCCGCGCCGCCATCGGCGCCGATCACCGCGCCGGTTGCTTCCAGGGCGCCGGTCACCGGCTGGAAGAACGTCTCGCCGCCCTGGGTGCAGTCGCCGCTGCCGCCGGAGGTGAGGCCGACCGCCGCGTCCCCGGCGAACATCGCGCCACCGCTGTCGCCCGGCTCCGCGCACACGTTCGTCTGGATGAGGCCGTTGACGATGTCGCCGCCGCCGTAGTTCACCGTGGCGTTCAGGCCCGTGACCTCGCCGTCGCTGACGCCCGTCGTGCTGCCGGAGCGCTGCACCTTCAGGCCCACGCTGGCCTCGACCGCCCGGCCGATGGCCTGGTTGCTGCCGTCGGCGAGCTTGACCGCGCTCTCGGGCTGGGTGGTCGCGTCGTCGTACATGACGAGCGCGAAGTCGGTCTCGGGGAACTGGGTGTCCTGGACCGTGCCCAGCGCCTGGGCACCCGCCTGGTCGGCGGTCCAGGTCTCGGATTCGTTGCCGCAGTGGCCCGCGGTCAGGAAGCCGGGTGCTCCGTCGACGGAGACGTTGAAGCCGAGGGAGCAGCGGGCGCCACCGCCGAAGATGGCATCGCCGCCGACGAGACCGGCAGCGGCTTCGCCCCCACCGCCCGCGCCACCGGCGGCCTCCCCGGCACCGCCAGCGGCCTCACCGGCGCCGCCCGCGGCATCCCCGGCACCACCGGCTGCGGCGTCACCGGCACCCACGTTCCCGGTGCCACCGGCGGCCGCGTCGTCCCCGGCGGCGTCGCCCGCCGCGTCACCGGCTCCCGCGGCGCCGCCGTTGGCACCCGGCTGGGCCGTGTCGCCGCCGTCGAACCTCTTGAACTCGCCCTTCGTCCGCTGGACGGACACCATGCCGTCCATCGCGTCCGTGGCCTTGGTCAGCGTGTCCCACTTGGCGCCGGTCACGGTCTTGTCCGCGGTCACCCGGACCTTGTTCGTCACCGGGTCGATGGACCAGGCGGTACCGGCCACCGAGGCGTCGGTGCTCAGGGTCTTGGTGGCGGCCTTCAGCTCGGACATGCTGTTCTGCACGATCTTGGCGACCGCGCCCTGGGCTTCCACGGTCTTCGCCGCGTCCTCGGTCATGACGTTCATGACCAGTTGGCTCGTGTCGTTGTTGAAGTACCAGCCAGCGCCGTTGTCACCGAGGTCTGAGGCGAGGCTCCTCGCGAGTTTCACTGCCGACGGGGACGAGAAGGTCTTCACGTCCGTCGTCTTGTCCTGGCTCGCATTGGCATTGGGCAGCAGAAGGGCGGCTGCCCCGAGCGCGACAACAGCAGCACCGGAAACGGCGAGGGTCCGCTTGTTCACACGACGGTGGTGGCTCAACACTGACCTCCAGTAGGGGGGCGCGGGGCATGTGCGGAGCGCCTGTTGCGTTCCGCCACGCCCTCGCGCAGGGCCACCACCGAGTACGGGAGGCGTTTACTCCGTTCTCACCATGACTCACAGTGTGATGAATGGCTGCGGCGCACGATCCGGAGCGATAGGGTCCGCCGCTTCCGCACCGTCAGCCCGCGTCCCCGCCCGCCCTGGCGGCCTGGGCGCGCAGCTCCCACACCTCCCCCAGGGCCATCTGCGCCGACCCCTCGACCGGGGAACCCGCCGTGGTCTCGAAGTGATCGACGTAGGCGCCGATGAACTCCTGCCAGCGGTGGTTGACCGGGTCCTCGTCCAGCGCCGCCATCGCCGCGGCGAAGTCCTCGCAGTCCACGAGGTGGAAGAGGTGGCGTCCACTGCGCCAGATCCGCCAGTTGGTGATCCCGGCCCGCCCCAGCGACTCCAGAAGATCCGCCGGAACCGTGGCGTGCTCCCGTTCGTAGCCCGATTCCTGGCCCTCCTTGAGGACCGAGTGCAGCGCCACGCGCATCGGCGTCTCCCTTCATCCACGCTCATCACGGCATATGACCGGAGCCACTCTGCCCCCTCCGGCCCCGCCCGCCAACGGTCCGGCAGTCGCCTCCTGTCCCACGAGGCGCTGGAAACGGCCGCCGCGATCTACGATGCCTCGCGGAGCGGCGCGATCGCCGGACGCCGCGCACCCGCTGATGACGACCACGGAAGGACCCCGACGCCATGGCCAACACCCCCGTGCGCGACCGTTCCACGATCTTGGTTCTCAACGGGCCGAACCTGAACCTGCTCGGTCTCCGCCAGCCGGAGATCTACGGCACCGACAGCCTGGCCGACGTCGAGAAGCTGGTCGCGGCCACGGCCGCCCCGCACGGGCTCACCACCGACTGCCGCCAGAGCAACCACGAGGGGCAGCTGATCGACTGGATCCAGGAGGCCCGGGAGCGGCACGCGGCCGTCATCATCAATCCGGCCGGTTACTCCCACACCTCGGTGGCCCTGCGCGATGCGCTGGCGACCTGCGACGACATGCCGATCATGGAGGTGCACATCTCCAACATCCACCAGCGCGAGCCATTCCGGCAGCACTCCTACGTCTCCGCGCTCGCCAGCGGCGTGATCGCCGGATGCGGCATCCAGGGCTACGCCTTCGCGGTGGAGCGGGTGGCCACGCTGCTCGCGGCCATGAAGAAGTGAACCTCAAGGCCTGAAGAACATGTGAGACCCCGGGCCCGTCAGGCCCGGATGACGCGGACACCGGCCTCGGCGTACGGGGCGATCGCCTCGTCGGTGGCGCCGGTGTCCGTGACCAGCACCTCGATCGCGTCGAGCGCACAGATCCGGGCGAACGCCCGGCGGCCCAGCTTGGAGCTGTCGGCCGCGACGACCACCCGGGCGGCACGCTCGGCCATGAGGTGGTTGATTCCGGCCTCGCCCTCGTGATGGGCGGCCGCGCCCCGCTCGGGGTCCAGCGCGTCCACGCCGAGGATGGCCAGATCGAGGGAAACCTGGGCCAGCACCCCGGTGGCCAGCGGCCCCATCAGCTCGAACGACTGGGGGCGGGCCACCCCGCCGGTGAGCACGATCTTGATGTGCGGGCGCACCGCCAGCTCATGGGCGATGTTCAGGGCGTTCGTCACGACGGTGACGGCCGGGCCGCCGCCCACGGAGTCGGACAGTTCGCCACGGGTGGCGATGGCGCGGGCGATTTCGGTGGTGGTGGTCCCGCCGTTGAGGCCGACGACCGCGCCGGGCTCGACCATGCGGGCGACGGCGGCGCCGATCCGCTGCTTCTCCGAGGCGCGCCGGGCGGTCTTGTAGCGCAGCGGAAGGTCGTACGACAGGTTGTGCGCGACCGCGCCGCCGCGGGTGCGGGTGAGCATCTGCTGCTGCGCGAGTTCGTCCAGGTCCCGCCGGATGGTGGCGGCGGACACCGCCAGCTCGGCCGCGGCCTCCTCGACCTCGATCCTGCCGTCCCTGCCGAGCAGCTCCAGCAGGGCGTTCCAGCGCTCGGGCCGTTTCACGCCGTCTCCTCGACCCCCGTCGTTCCGTCGCGGCTCACCCTACCCCGGGTGTTCGCGCTCTGGACTTCCCTGCAAAATCATGCGCATTATCAGCCTGTAGGAAGCATCTTCGAGCATCCAGCATGCAGACGCACGTCCGTCGGAAGCCGAGCCGGGGAGTCCCATGAGCCACACCGAGACCGAGATCGCGAGCCAGCCCGACTGCTGGCGCCGCGCCATCGCACTGGCCCGGGATCCGGACGGGCCGGTGCGCGAGGCACTGCCCCGGGCCGGTGAGCGGGTCGCCGTCGTCGGCTGCGGCACCTCGTGGTTCATCGCCCAGGCGTACGCGGCGCTGCGCGAGGCCGGGGGCCAGGGCGAGACGGACGCGTTCCCGGCGTCGGAGATGCCGACGGGGCGCGCCTACGACCGGGTGCTCGCACTGTCCCGGTCGGGCACCACGACCGAGGTGCTGGATCTCCTCGGCCGGCTACGGGACGGGGTGCGCACCACCGTCATCACCGCGGTCCCCGGCTCCCCGGTCACCGGCCTGGCGGACGCAGCGGTCGTGCTCGACTTCGCGGATGAGCGGTCGGTGGTGCAGACCCGCTGGGCGACCAGCGAACTGGCCCTGCTGCGCGCCCACTTGGGGCATGACCTGGGCGGTCTTGTCGAGGACGGTGCGGCGGCGCTTGCCGCGCCGCTGCCCGACGGGCTCGCGGAGGCGGGCCAGTTCACGTTCCTCGGGCGCGGCTGGACGTGCGGCGTCGCCCAGGAGGCCGCGCTCAAGATGCGCGAGGCCGCGGGCGCGTGGACCGAGGCGTACCCGGTGATGGAGTACCGGCACGGGCCGATCAGCGTCACCGGCCCGCGCAGCGTGGTGTGGTGGCTGGGCGAGGGCCCGTCCGGGCTGGCGGAGAAGGAGGTCACCGGGCCCGGTGGCCGTCTCGTCGGATACGGCCGCGACCCGCTGGCCGAACTGGTGCTGGTGCAGCGGCTCGCTGTGGCGATCGCGGGGCGCCGCGGCCTCGACCCCGACCGGCCCCGGAACCTCACCCGCTCGGTGATCCTCGGTTGAGCGGGCGGGGCGAGGGGGTGTCTTGTCGGTCAGGCCGGATCAGCGAGCGGCGTCTGGTGCAGGGGGCACCTCCCAGCGGTAGCTGGGGGAGGCTCGCAACCCGCGTGAGGAGAGTGCGGGGGGCACCTCCCAGCGGTAGCTGGGGGAGGCGCTGCGCGCGACGAGCGCGGGGCCGCGAGGTGCCGTGCCAGGCGTCGGGAGCCCGGCATGACCGGCACGACACCCCCTGGGGAAGGGAGGCGGGCCATGCCGCTGGTGGCCACCGGTGAGATCGTCGGGCCCGCCGTGCGGGGCGGGCTCGGCGCGGGTGCGTTCAATGTGATCCAGATCGAGCACGCCCAGGCGATCGTGGCCGGGGCGGAGGCGGCCGGGGCCCCGGTCATCCTCCAGATCAGCGAGAACGCGGTGCGGTACCACGGTGCCCTGGCCGCCATCGGCCGGGCCACCGTCGAGGTCGCGCGCGCGGCGCGGGTCCCGGTCGCGGTGCATCTGGACCATGCCACCGAACCCGGGCTGGTGCGGGAGGCGCTCGGGCTCGGCTTCGGGTCCGTGATGTTCGACGCCTCGGCGCGCGACTACGACGGCAATGTGGCCGCCACCGCCGCGGTGGCGGCCGACTGCCACGCGGCCGGGGTGTGGGTCGAAGCGGAACTGGGCGAGGTGGGAGGCAAGGACGGGGTGCACGCGCCCGGCGCCCGGACCGATCCGGCCGAGGCCGCCGCGTATGTCGCGGCGACGGGCGTGGACGCGCTCGCGGTCGCGGTGGGCACCTCGCACGCGATGGTGGTCAAGGAGGCGGTGGTGGACCTGGAGCTGGTCGCGGCGCTGCGCGCGGCCGTGCCCGTACCGCTGGTGCTGCACGGCTCCTCCGGGGTGCCCGAGGCGGATCTGACCCGTGCGGTCGCAGCGGGCCTGACGAAGGTGAACATCGCCACCCACCTCAACGTGGCCTACACCCGGGCGATCCGCGACCACCTCGCCGACCATCCCGAGGTGGTCGACCCGCGCCGCTATGTCGCGGTGGCGCGGGACGCGGTGGCCCGCGAGGTGACCCGTCTGCTGGCCCTGGTGCGCGCCGTACCGCGCTGAGGCTCGTGCGCCGCGCGGCTCGCGCGGCGCGCACTCGCTGTTGACATGACCTTATCAAGTCGCCCACGATGCGGGGGAGGTTAGGAAAGGTTCCTAACAGAGGAGTGTCCCATGCGCACACGACTCGCGTTCGTCCTGGCCGGCGCCGGGCTGCTGGCTGGTTCCCTCACCGCGGGCGCCCAGGCCACCACCCGGGCACCCGCCCCCGCCCCCGGCTCGGCCACGGAAGGTTCCGTCAAAGAAGGCTCCGTCACGGCCGCGCAGTTGCTCGCCAAGGTCAGGAGCTGTTCGCAGATATCCAGCGGCAAGTACCGCACCGACGACGAGACGTCGGCCACCGTGCCGGTCTGCGGCGCCAATGGCGCGGTCTTCTGGAAGGCGGACATGGACATCGACTGCGACGGCCAGGTGACCTCCAAGTGCAACGAGGACACCGACCCGTGGTTCCAGGACGACACGGCCTTCCACCAGTCGAACGGAAAGCCCCTGATCGCCGACAAGCTGCCCTATGTGGTGGTGCCCGGCAAGAGTTCCACGTGGGACTACTCCGCGTCCGGCATCAAGGGCGGCGGCGTAGTCGCCATCGTCTACAACAACAAGGTCGAGTACGCGGTGGTCGGCGACACCGGCCCGACCAAGATCATCGGTGAGGCCTCCTACGCCGCGGCCGACGCGCTCGGCATCGACCCCGACCCGGAGACCGGCGGCGCGGAGTCGGGCGTGACGTACATCCTGTTCAAGAATTCCTCCGTCTCCCCCATCGAGAACCACGCCAAGGCGGTCTCGGTCGGCGACGGCCTCGCCAAGCAGTTCGTGCAGAACAACTGACGCCCCGTGCCGTGATGCCTGCGGCCTCAGGCGTCACGGCACGGCCTCCAGCAGCGGCAGCATCCGGCCCGGGATGGAGCCCGAGGGGGCGGTGCCGATACGCCGCGCCCCCATGGCCAGGTAGAACGGCTCGGCGTACGGATCGGCGTCGATGGTCAGCCGGGTGAACCCGAGACGACCCGCCGTCTCCAGCACACGCCGGTACAGCAGCCGCCCCACTCCGCTGCCGATCGCGGGCGGGTCGACGAACAGCATTCCCACCCACCCCTGTGGGGCGGTGCCCTCCAGGGTGGCGAACCCCAGCACCCGCCCGTCCTCCTCGGCGACCGTGGTCCGACGGGCGGTCAGCTCGCCCTCGCGCATCGTCAGTTCCTCCCGGCAGGCGGCCAGGAACTCCTCGTCGTACCCCCAGTGGCCCTTCGACCGCAGCGCCAGTTCGGTCAGCGCCCCGGCCTCCTCCTCGCGCCCGGCTCTCAGCCGTCGTGTCGTCATGCGCCGATCGTGGCACCCGGCCACCGGGGGCGGCGATGAATTTTCCCGGCCCGGAGGGTCCCTTCTGGTGAGCGCGCAACACCACCGCGCGCCCCACAACTGGAGGTGGACGTTGGCCGGTCCCGAGTACGAGAGCCCCCTGCCCGCGGCTCCCCCGGCCGTCCTGGTCCTCGACCGGCCACCGGAGACCCGTGCCGAGGTGGAGCTGCTGTGCGCACGGCTGGGGGAGCTGGTGCGCCACAGCGCCCCCGGTCCGGTCACCGTGGACGTGGGCGCGGCGCAGCGGCCGGTCCTGGCCATGGTCGAGACCCTGGCCCGGCTGCGGCTGGCCGCCCGCCGCCTGGGGCGGGAGATGCGGCTGCGGAACACCGGCGGCGAGCTGGCCGGGGTGCTCGCTGGGGCGGGTCTTGACGAGGTGCTGACCGCGCCCGTGACGTTACGCCTCGAGCCGGGCGGGGAGCCCGAAGAGGGGGAACAGCCGCTCGGTGTCCAGGAACGAGTTGAGCCCGGTGATGCGCCCGGCTGATATCTCCAGGACCTGGAGCGCCCAGGGCTCATGGGCGCCGCCCGGTCCGCTCGGCCGGTACTGGCCGAAGGCCGGTGCCCCGTTCGCCACGGTAGGGACCAGCCGGGAGCCACGGCAGCCGATGCCGTGCCCCAGCAGCCAGGTGCGGATGTCGTCGTGGCCGCGCAGCCACAGCTCGTAGGGCGGCATGGACAGGGTGGCGTCCTCGTGCAGGAGCGAGGTGAGGGAGTCCAGGTCGTAGCGCTCGAAGGCGTCCACGTAGCGGGCGAGCAGCGCGCGCTGCTCCTCGTCCAGCGGCTTGACCGGGTCGGTGTCGCTGATCTCGCTCGCGGCGAGCGTGGCCCGGGCGCGCTGGAGCGCGCTGTTGACCGACGCGACCGTGGTGTCCAGCAGCTCGGCGACCTCGGACGCCTTCCAGGCCAGCACCTCCCGCAGGATGAGCACCGCCCGCTGGCGCGGCGCCAGGTGCTGGAGCGCGGCCACGAACGCCAGCCGCACGGCGTCCCGCTGGGCGGCGACCTCGGCGGGGTCCCCGCCGTCGGCCAGAACCTGCCCGTCGGGCACCGGCCCGACCCAGGTGGCCTCGGGCTGCGCGGTGAGGGTGGCGGGGGTCGCCGAGGAGACGGAGGTGAGGTCCATCGGGCGGGCCCGGCGCTTGCTGCCGTTCAGCATGTCCAGACAGACGTTGGTGGCGATGCGGTACAGCCACGAGCGCAGCGCCGACCGCCCTTCGAAGCGGTCCAGGCCCCGCCAGGCGCGGACCATCGTCTCCTGAACGGCGTCCTCCGCTTCGAACGCCGAGCCCAGCATCCGGTAGCAGTAACCGGTGAGCTGGACCCGGTACGGCTCCAGCTGGAGCTCGGCACCGGCCGTGCCGTCCACTGCCGCGACATCACTCATCGACGCACCTCGATCGTTCTGCTTCTGCGGACTCCCGTGGGAGGAAAACTAGCGCGCGGCACTGACAAAGCCCCTGATCTGCGCAATCGACTCAGGACACCGGCCGGGCGCGCACCGTCGCGGCGTGCACCTGGTGCCCGCCGCTGGCGATCATCCGCACCTCGGCGCGGTCGCTGATCTCGGCCCGCACGATGCCGGTGTCGTCGGCGTAGACAGGGTGTCCGCCGGGCCCGCGGGATTCCGTGCGGTGCACCATCACGATGTCTTCGGCGTCCGGCGCCGGGGCGACCGGGTCGGCGAAAATCAGCTCGTATCTCTCGCGTCGTGGCATCACCCACTCCTCCCGCACGGACCCGCCCCCATTTCCCAAACCGGGACAATCAACACTATCGAACAGACTCGTCACCGCAAGAGGGTCGCGGGAGCCCGGGCAGCAGCAGGGCGGGCAGCAACGCCGGCGCGGCGAAGGCCGCGACCCACCAGAAGGTGTCGCCGAACGCCGCGGCCGGGGCGGTGGGGCGGCTGTCGAGCCGGTGCTGGAGGATCACGGCCAGCACCGCGGCGCCCACCGAGGCGCCGACGGTCTGGACGGCGGTCAGGCCTTCGGTTTTTCTCAAGTCCCGGCTCAGGACTCCGGTGCGGCCGCGCCGCTGGCCAGCGGGGTCATGACCGAGCCGATGACCGTGGCCGCGGCGATGGAGCCGAGGGTGATCCCCCAGGCGAGCGGGCCGAGCGGGGTGCAGTCGAAGAACTGGCTCACCCCCGGCGTCTGGATGATCCCGGCGAGGACCGCGGCCGAGCCCAGTCCGGCGATCAGCACATGCCGGTCCAGGCCCCCGGTGGCCAGGGTCTGCGCCAGCTGCGTACCGACCAGGGCGACGAGCGCCACCGTACTGGCCCGGCGCTTGCGGCCGGTGAGCCGCGCGCCCGTCCACGCCACGCCCGCACCGGCGGCCGTGATGATGCCGCGCAGCATCATCTCCCGGTTAAGCGCGGTGCCCAGGGAGCGGCTGGGGCCCTCCTTGAGCAGCCGCTCACCGGTGTGCCCGGTCGGCTCGCGCACGGCGATGGCCAGCGCGGGCGCGAGGTCGGTCAGCAGGTTGACGAGCATGATCTGCCGGGCGGTCAGCGGGGTGCTGCCCGTGATGGCGGAGGTGAGCACGCTGAAGGTGACCTCGCCGAGGTTGCCGCCGATGAGGATGGCGAGCGCGGCCCGGACCGAGGCCCACATCGCCCGCCCCTCCATCAGCGCCGACACGATCGTCTCCAGCCGGTCGTCGCCGACGACGAGGTCCGCGGCGGCGGTCGCGGCGGGGGTGCCGCGCCGCCCCAGGGCGATCCCGATGTCCGCGAGCCGGATCGCGGGGGCGTCGTTGGCGCCGTCGCCGGTCATCGCCACGACCCGGCCGAGGCGCTGGTACGCCTGCACGATGCGGACCTTGTGGTGCGGGCTGCACCGGGCGATGACGTCCACGGTGGGCAGCAGTTCGTCCAGTTCGGCGTCGCTCATCTCGTCCAGTTCCGGACCGGTGCACACCTTCAGTTCGGTGGCCTCGATGACGGTGGCCGCGATGGACTCGGCGGTGGCCGGGTGGTCGCCGGTGAGCATCACGGTGTGCACGCCCGCCTCGCGCAGCCGCGCGGTCGCGGGGGCGGCGCTGGTGCGCACCGGGTCGGCCAGCGCGATGAACCCGCGGAAGACCAGGTCCCGTACGGACTCGTCGGTGAGCTGCTCCCCGGCGCGCATGGGGCGTTCGGCCACGGCCAGGACCCGGCGCCCGGCACCGGCCAGTTCCTCGGCGGCCGCGGTCAGTTCGGCGACGTCGCCGTCGTGCAGGGCGGTGCTCGCCGCCGCGCCGGGCGACTGTCTGCGGACGCAGCGCTCCAGCACGCTCTCCGGGGCGCCCTTCACGCTCAGCAGGGTGCCGCGCGCGGTGGCCCCGGCGGTGGCGTGATAGGCGCGGGACGGCTCGAAGGGCAGGGCATCGGTGCGCCGCCAGCGCGGGGCACCGCGGCGCACCGCGACCCCGGCGCGGCGCGCCCCGGCCATGACCGCGCGGTCGGTCTGGTGGGCCATGGGCTCGGCCTGGCGGGCGGGCGGGGTGGCCCGCAGGGCGGCCGCGAGCACGTCCTTGCGCGGGGTGTCGAGCCGGTCGGCGGGCTGCGGGCCACCGCCGTCGCTGACGGCCGCGAGCTGGAGGGTGCCCTCGGTCAGGGTGCCGGTCTTGTCGAAGCACAGCACATCGGCGCGGCCGAGCGCCTCGATGGTGCGCGGATTGCGGACCAGGGCGCCGAGGTCGGCCAGCCGCCGGGCGGCGGCGAGCTGTGCCGCGTTGACGAGGAACGGCAGGCCCTCGGGTACGGAGGCGACGGCGAGGTTGACCGCCGAGGCCAGGTTCTCGGTCAGCGGGAGGCCGTGCAGCAGCCCGGCACCGGACACCGCGGCGGCCGATCCGAGCGCGATGGGGACGCTGGAGCGGGTGAGCGCGGTGAGCCGCGCCTCGACGCCGGTCACGGGCGCGGCGCGGCGGGCGGTGGCCAGGCTGCGGCCGACCTCGGTGGACGGCCCGGTGGCCACGACGACGGCCTGCGCGCGCCCGGCGGAGACGGTGGTGCCCTCGTAGAGCATCGAGCGGCGCCGGGTGATGTGCGCGGCGACCACCGGCGCCGGGTTCTTGGCCACCGGCAGGGATTCGCCGGTCAGCGAGGACTCGTCGACCTCCAGGCCGTCGGCCTCCACCACCCGGCAGTCGGCGGGGACCACGTCCTCCGGGCCCAGCGTGATGATGTCCCCGACGACCAGGTCCCCCGCGGTGACCAGGCGTTCCGTACCGCCGCGGCGCACCCGGGCGCCGACCGCGGACCGGGCGAACAGCTCCGCGAGCGCCCGCTCGGTCCTGACCCGCTGGAAGCCGCCGACGAGTGCCGAGGTGGCGGTGATGGCCGCGACCAGGGCCGCGTCGGTGCGCGACCCCACGGCGGCGGCGAGCGCGGCCCCGGCGGCGAGGACCGGGGTGAGCGGGTTGGCCAGCTCCTCGATGAACGCCGCCGGGAGGCTGGTGCCGGTCGGCTCTCCGGTGCGGGTGGGCGCCTTGCCGGCCCGGGTGGCGGCCTGCTCCGGGGTCAGCCCCTGGTCGAGGTCGGCCGACAGGCGCTCCAGCACCCGGGGGACGGGCATCAGATGCCAGGGGGTGGCGGTCACCGGGGGCACCAGCGGGCGGGAGAGCAGCTGCCGGGCGCGCCAGTTGCCGAGGCCGAACGCGATGGCCCCGGCCGTGGTACCTGCCGCCGCGCCGCGCGCGGTGGCCTGCGCCCGCGGCGCCTTGAGCGCGGCGACCGCGCCGATGCCGCTGCCACTCGCCGACAGCAGCGCGCTCTCCCGGTCCACCTGGGCGGCCACGCCGACCGCGTCCACGATGATTCCGGCCGACTCCAGGTCGGCGCCGACGAGCAGATGGGCGCCCCAGGCCGGGGGCTCGCCCTCGTGGTGGATCCCGACGCCGCAGTCGGACGCGCCCAGGGCCCGGCGGTTCCCGGACAGCAGCATGACGATGGCGCCCTCGGCCTGGAGGGCGCGTACGGAGGCCACCAGGCGGCGGCCCGCCGGTACCACCGCGTCGGCGAAGGTGAACGCCGTCGGGGGCGGCCGGTCGCTGGCGAGGACGATGCGCGCGCCCGCCCGGCGGGCGGCCGCCGCCACCGCCTCGGCGCCCGGGGCCGCCTGGACGGCGAGCCCGGCGACCGCCTGGAGCCGGTGTCCGCGGGCCAGGCCGAGGGTCCGCTCGCTGCCCCTTCGGCGCAGCCTGCCCGCGGTCTGCCGACCGGTGCGGCCGGTCAGTTCGAGCTGGTCCAGCGGCCCCAGCACCCATCCGTTGTCGCGCCGGACCTGAAGGGGCTCGTCCGGGTCGAAGAGGTCGAAGAGCCGCATCGCGACCTGCTCGGGGTCGGCCCCGCCGAGCAGTTCCAGGTCGATGGGCTCGTACCGGTCGCCGCGCAGCGTCGTCTCGTCGAGCAGCACGGTGTCGATCTGGCCGAGCCGCCGCAGGGCGCTGCGGTCCATGGCCAGGACGCCGCGCAGGGCCAGGAACCGCCCGATGCTGGTGGCGAACCCCTCCCGCCCGGCGCCGGGCGCCTTCGGTATGGACGAGAACGCGACGGCCAGCCCGCGGCGCGGTCCGGCGAAGGGGGCGGCGAGGGTGCCGGCGACCGCTCCGACGGCCATGGACTGCTCCGCGAACCGCTCCATGCTGTCCTTGGGGGTGGGGCCGGGCCGCTCCACCACGATGGGCTCCGCGGCCACGTCCTGGGGGCCGTGCACCAGATGCGGCTCCATCGCCGCCCAGGCCTCGCCCTCGGCCGCGGCCTCCCGCCACAGGCCCATGCGCTGGGCCAGGTCCAGGGCGAGCCCGCCGCCGCGGGTGGCCACGCCCTGGGTCAGCGCGCTCAGCACGGGCAGGGTCGCCTGGGTGGGCTCACCGCGGGTGATGGCCAGGGCCAGCCGCCGCAGCCTGGGGTGGTTCTGGATGGCGGATACGGACGCGCTGACCTCGGCCGGGAGCCTGAGCCACGGGAGCATCCGCAGGGCGGTGGCGACACTCAGGCCCAGGACGTCCGCGACCACCACGGCGAGCGACTGGGCCTCCCGCGGCCCGCCCGAGGGGTGGCGCGGTTCCGGGGCCCATTCGTCGAACTCCTCGGTGGGCACGGCGGGGCCCCGGGTCTCCGCGCGCTCGATCAGGGCGGTCAGCTCCTGCTGGCGAGGGGGCGGCTTGGTGACGGCGACGACGACCCGCTCGGAGGGGGCGTTGACCCGTGCCCACAGCACGCCCGGGTGCTTTTCGAGGGCCTGTTCCACCCGGCTCGCCACCTGCTCCCCACCGATCCCGTGCACCCCGTGCACCTCGATGTAGTAGCGGCCCGGGTACGACCACACACCGCGGGCGGGCGGGTGGACCAGCCGGCCGACCGCGCCCGCGGCGCCCCGTACCCGTGTGGCCACTCCGTGGGTGAGGGGCTCCAGCAGCGGGGGTTTCGTCAAGTGCATCCCAGGCAGCGTCGTCATCGGTGAGACCTCCGGTGTGTCGGCGTCGGTGGCGCGGTGCCCTCGTGGGGCGGTTTCTGCATGGAGCAGCCTGTCCAGTTGATTCCGATTACCCTGAAATGGGAAGAAGATTCCGGACGTCAATCAAGTGTGGACGTGAGATCAGTGACCACTCCCACCAGCTCCCGCAAGCGCAGCACTTCCGCATCGGCACGGTCGTCGGCGCGCGGCGCCGGCAAGTCGACCCGGAGCCAGGCCACATCGAAGAGCCGGACCCCGTCGAAGACCGCGGCCGCGTCCAAGTCCGCGCCGTCGGGAAAGACGAAGGCAGCGAAGAGCACCCAGAGGTCGAAGACGGCCAAGGCGGCGAAGTCCGCGAAGTCCGCGAAGCCCACCCCCCAGAAGGGTGACCACCGGTTCACCGTCACGGTCCCCAGCCTCGGACACGTGGCGCAGGCGACGCGGCTCGACCGCGCCGCGAGCGCGACCCGCCTCGACCGCGTCGACGGCGACCGCGTCGGCCGCGCGGCGAAGAACGCCGCCAATGTGGCGCTGATGCCGATCGCGGCGGCCCGCCGGGTCCTGCCCGCCAAGGGCGGACTCCCGCTGTACGCGGGACTCGGAGTGCTGGGCGCCGCCGAGGTCATCGAATGGCCGGTGGCCGTGGGCGTCGGCATCGGCTACGCGGTGCTGCGGCGCGGCGGAGTCATGGCACCACCGTCCGAGACCCGCAAGGTCTGACTCGGCGCATCCCCGCTCCCCGGGCGACGGCGCCCTGCGCGCCGCCCGGGGCCGGGCGACGGCGCGCCGATCCGACGGCGACGCCGCGCCGAACCGACGCACGTCTCCGGCATCCGGCGGAGAATGGGACAGACTAGGGAATCCCCGAGACTTCACGATGCGCTCCCGATGCCCGCTTTCCCCGATCAGCGGGGCGCTTGCCCGTTTCATCAGGCCAGGCGGGCAAGAAACGGGCAGAAGTTGACCACAAATGGGCAGCGGCAAGCAGCCGAAACGTTGATATATACCATGAAGCGCATCTAACACCCGTCACTGGAACCGTCGCACAACTCGGTTCCGGCGCCGGTCCGGTTGGCTGGTGGCAGGGCCGCGACCTCAGCTTTTGCCGGTTTACGCACGACCATGCCGTTGTTGAGACGACAGAAAGCGGTGTCCTCCATGGCTCACCCCCACACCACTCAGGCCGCCCGACGCGTGCCCGCACAGGCATCTTCGGGCTTAGCCCATGACCGGAACCGGACCCGCGCCGTGACCGGACGCCACGCCACCGGCATGGCCACGCTCGCACCGGACCTCCAAGTCCTCGCCGGGGACGAGGACTTCTTCCGGCACTTCGGCGGAACGTCGGCCGAACTGTGCGGACGCAACCTCTTCGAACTGCTCGACCCCAGCGCCCCCGCCGTCCTGCGGGAGCACTTCCTGCGGCTGCACGACGGCCGGCGCACCCGTTTTACCGAGCGCGTGGTCGGCTACCGCTCGGGAGGCCGGGTGTTCTCGGGCGAGTTGACCGGTACGGCCGTCCAGGGCCCGTCCGACGCGCTGTCGGCCATCGTCGTCCTGGTCAAGCCGGATGACGAGAAGGCCGAGGACGGCACCACGGCCCAGCGCCGCAATCTGCTGTCGCCGCTGGAGGCACAGATACTCGAGGGCGTGGCCACGGGCGCCTCGACCGTGCAGATGGCCGCCAAGCTCTATCTCAGCCGCCAGGGCGTCGAGTACCACGTGGGCTCGATGCTGCGGAAGATGAAGGCGCCCAACCGTGCGGCCCTGGTCTCGCGCGCGTACGCGGCGGGCATGCTGACCGTCGGCACCTGGCCGGCCCGGGTCCGCCCGGATTTCGTCAAGTGACCGCTCGTCACATGGCTCCACCGTTCAGCGGTTCCGCGATGACGTGATTCCCTCGGGCGGGTCAGGAGTGTTCCGGCTGGCAGCGGGGGCACCAGGTGCTGGTCCGCCCGGCGATCTTTCCGCGGCGCAGCGGGCAGCCGCAGCGCGGGCAGTGCGGATCCGGGTCGTCGCGGTGGCCGGTGAGCCAGGACGCCCGGGGTGGCACCTGTCCCGCCCGCACCGAGGTGCTCAGCACCCCGCGCAGCGCGGTGTGCAGCCGCCGCCGCTCGTCGGGCCCCAGGTCGCTCGTCCGGCTCTTCGGATGGACCCGCGCCCGCCACAGGATCTCGTCGCCGAGCAGATTGCCGAGCCCGGCCACGACGGACTGGTCGGTCAGCGTGGCCTTGACCCGTCCGCGCCGCCCCTCCAACAGGCGGTCCAGCTCGTCCCGCCCCAGCGAGAGCGCGTCCGGGCCCTGCTCGCCGAGGATGCGGTCGACGTCGGCTTCGGTGGCCGCGAGCCACAGGCCCCGCAGCTTGCGCTGGTCGTGGTAGCGGAGCTGATGACCGTCGTCGAGGGTGAGGACGACACGGCCGAACCGCTCGGGCGGATCGTCCTCGGAGCGGCACACCAGTCCCCCGGTCATGCCGAAGTGCAGGATCAGCGTCGGGCCCCCGGCCGGGGCGATCAGCCACTTGCCGTGGCGCCGCGGAGCGGCGAACCGGCGGCCCTCCAGCTCGCGCTTCAGCCGCTGTGCGGTGACCCCGCGCAGCACCCCCGGATCGGCCACCTCGACCCGCTCGATGCGGTGCCCCTGCGCGCAGGAGGCCAGCGTCCGGCGGAAGCCCTCGACGTCCGGTAGCTCGGGCATAGCGCCAGATTACGCCGGGCCGGGGAGGACGGCTCGGGGAAAAGTAACGTGCGGAAAACCAAAACTTTGCACGAGTCGGATAAAGTACCTGATTATGCGATTCATCCGCTCCGGACCGGGAGCGAGCGGTCGCAATCAGAAACTTTTCGCGATCGCGCGGTGCCTGCCGTTCGTGGTCATGGCGGCGGTCGTCACCATCGAACTGACGCCCGCGCACGTGATCTACACCGGCCCCCTCCTCACCCCGGCCCCGGCGCTGGCCGCAGTGACGATGGGACCGGTCGGCACCGGGGGCGTGGTGCTGCTGGCCGCGGCGATCAGCGCACTCACCGCCATCCACAACGGCGCCTGGGGCACCCAGCAGGTGTACACGAACCTGCTGGCGCTGCTCGTGGTGTCCGTGGCGAGCGTGGCGAGCAGCGCCATCCGCGAGGGCAGGGACCGGGAGCTGAGCCAGGTCCGCCGGATCGCCGAGGTCTCCCAGAACGTGGTGCTGCGGCCGCTGCCCGCCCGGATGGGCGGGGTGCGCACCGCCAGCGTGTACATGGCGGCCGAGCGCGGGGCGCAGATCGGCGGCGATCTGTACGAGGCGGTGGGCACCCGCTACGGGGTGCGGCTGATCGTCGGGGACGTCCGCGGCAAGGGGCTGGCCGCGGTGCGCTCCGCCGCGGCGGTCCTGGGCGCCTTCCGGGAGGCCGTGCACTACGAGCACGATCTGATCGAGGTGATGGAGCGGTGCGCGGCGGCGCTGGGCCGCGAATACGAGCTGCTGGACCGGTCCCGGCTCCAGGACTGGGACGAGCGGGCCGAGCAGTTCGTCACCGTGCTGCTCGCCCAGGTGGTGCCCGACACCTGCCTGGTCCAGCTGATCAACCGGGGCCACCCTCCGCCCCTGGTGCTGCACGACCGCAAGGTGCGGACGCTGGGACCGGTGCGCCCGCTGCCGCCGCTCGGCCTGGACGAGTTCCTGACCCCGCCCCCGATCGGCGTCGAGACCTTCCCGTTCGTCGTCGGCGACCGGCTGCTGCTGCACACCGACGGGGTCCTCGAGGCGCGCAACCACTGCAACGAGTTCTTCCCGCTGCCGCAGGCCATGGAGAGCGTGGAGGGTGCCACCCCGACCGAATACCTGGACCGGCTGCGCCACGCGCTGGTCCACCACGCCGAGGGGCGGCTGGCCGATGACGCGGCGATGCTCCTCATCGAGCGGGCGACCGCGGCCGAGCCGGGGTGGCGCGCGACCTCCTGAGGTCCCCTGTTGTCTCCTGAGAGGCGGTCCTACGGCACCGGGGTGCCGAACTCCGCAAGCGCGCCCGCCACGATCGCCTCCAGCCGGGCGTGGTGGGCGCCGCGCCAGTAGACGCGCTCGCAGGCGGCGCAGCGGGCGAACACGTCGTACGTGCTCCGCGTGCCGTGCTCCAGCCGCTCGTGGACCGTGTCCTTGTCGGCGTCCTCCAGGGGGCCGTTGCACGCCGTGCAGCGGGTCCAGGGGGCGAGGGACGGGGTGAACCGGCCCAGGACGTCACGCAGTTGCTCATCGGGCCGGTCGCTGTAGACATACGCCCCGGCCCACAGCTCGCGCCGCCGCAGCAGCCCCCGGTCGCGCGAGAGGAGCACCCGGCGCTGGGCCGCGGAGCGGGCGGCGAGTGCGGGGTCGCCGATGTCCTCGCTCTCGTACGCCGCGTCGACGCCCAGCAGCCGCAAGCGGCGCGCCAGGGTGCCCAGGTGGACGTCGAGCAGGAAGCGCAGCGGCGCCCCGGGGACCTGCTGCGGCCGGACGACGGGGTGCACCTCCACGGACTCCCCCGCCCCCGGCACATGCGTCACGGCGGTCTCCCGGCCGTCGACGAGCAGCCGGCCGACCTCGGTGAGCGGAACCCCGAACGACTCAACGACATGACCGAGGGTGGACGCGCCGTCGGTCATCACCGCCGTGCGCTCCCGGCGCCGTTCGGGGGCGGCGAAAAGCCGCAGTTCAGGGGCGAGGCTGAGCTGGATCTCCGGTCCGTTCACACCGCCAGCATGCCAGGCGCGACCGGCCGCGGGCGACGGTGTTTCCGCCCGGTCGGGCTCCGGTTCCCGCAAGGGTCAGGCGCCGCCGGAACGCTCCAGGCGCCGTCGCTTGCGGCGCCAGGTCACCAGCCGCAGATACTCCTCGTGCAGCAGCCGTCCGACGAGCGCGCCGCCGAACACCACGAAGCCGACGCCGACCAGCCAGGACTGCACGACCAGCACGGTGCCGACCGGGCCGTAGGACACCGCGCTGGAGGCGATCAGCGGCGAGAACACCAGCCGGGAGAAGATCCGCAGCCCCCACAGCCCGACGCCGGTGGCCAGAGCGCCCGGCAGCAGGGCGCCCCAGCTGATCCGCCCGCCGAGCAGCAGCCGCTGCGACCACCAGAAGAAGAGCACCGTGGCGACGACGGCGACGGCCACCCGGGTGGGCCCGGGGCCGAGGTGGGACGAGAGCAGGAGGTAGCCGATGAGCACGATGAGCCAGACCAGATGGCGCCACATGGTGTGCCAGCGGCCGGGGGGCAGCTCCCACACCCTCTCGTAGCCGGTCTGCACCACCCCGCAGAAGGTCAGCCCGAAGAGCGCCAGCGTGGCCAGACCGAACGCGGTGGTGGTCTCCAGCGACCGCCTCGGCGGGGCGAACAGGTCCAGGACCTCGTCCCGTGAGGTGGCGGACACCCCGAGCCCCTCGGCCAGCCACTGGGCGAAGCCGTGCCGGTTCACCGGATCGGCCGCGGCGACCACGATCAGCAGCGGCACCAGCGTGAGGAAGCCGAGCGCGGCGAACCCCAACGCCCGGTGCATCAGCTCGAATTCGCTGCCCCGGCGCCACCCCCGCCCGACCGGGGACCGGTGGAACGTGTGGCGCAGCCGCCGGAATCGCGCGCGGCGGGGCTGCGGGCGGTGGCCGGAGTCGTCGGGGGGCTGCTCGGACATACCACTCCCACTCCCCCGGTTCATGCGATATGCCCCAGTAAGTCGCGCATCGTCCAGCGTACTCAGTGCGGATGCCCGTGCAACCCACGGTGGCGACGGCTCCTCGTCCGGTGGCGGCACTGTGCCAGAATGTGAGAGGAAAGCTGACTCGATGAACGGGCCCGGGAAACAGCGGACACCCGCCGGGGAGCTGTTCGCCGAGGGCGGTGCGCTCGGCAGGGCGATGAGCGGAATCGACTGGTCGGTGACGCTCCTCGGCACCACTGACGCCTGGCCTCCGCGGCTGGTCGAGGCGCTGCGCATCATCTTGTTCACCGAGCAGCCGATGGCCGTGTTCTGGGGCCCCGAGTACACGATGCTGTACAACGACGGGTACGCGGACATCATCGGCTCCAAGCATCCGGGGGCACTGGGCCGTCCCGGCCGGGACGTCTTCCCCGAGAACTGGGACCTGTCCGTCGCTCCGCTCTTCGAGACCGTGTGGGAGAGCCGCAAGCCCTCCCTGGTGACGGACCGGGCGTTCTTCCTCCAGCGGCGCGGTTTCCTGGAGGAGTCCTACTTCGACGTGTCCATCCAGCCGCTGCTGCTGGAGGACGGCACGGTGGGCGGGGTGCTGTGCGTCGTCACCGAGACCACGGCGCGGGTGCTCAGCGAGCGGCGGCTGCGGCTGCTGGCGGGGCTCGGCGCGCGGACCGCCGGGCTGCGCACCCCGCAGAGCGTGGCCCGGACCGTCGCGGAGATGCTGGACATCCACCGGGACGACGTCCCGTTCACCGCCTTCTACCTGGTGCCCGCGCCCGGCAGGCTCCGCCTCGCCGCGTCCGCCGCCATCCCGGCGGAGGCCACCGAGGCGGTCCGGGAGGTGCGGCTGGACCGGATCGAGGAGACGACGGGCCTGGCGGCGCGGCTGGCGGCCGTCGTGGGCGACGCGGCACCGGCCCGGCTGCCGGGCGCGCTGTTCGCGATGCCCGGCGAGGAGGCGCTGGCCCATCCGCTGGTCCGGTCGGACATGGTGGAGGGCGTGCTGGTGATGGGCATCAATCCGCGGCTGCCCGCCACCGCGCCCTACCAGGACTTCTTCGAGGTGCTGGCGGCCACCGTCGGGGCGGCCCTGTCGGCGGCGCTCACCCAGCAGGAGCAGCGGCGGCGCGCGGAGTCGCTGGCCGAGCTGGACCGCGCCAAGACGGTGTTCTTCTCCAACATCAGCCATGAGTTCCGTACGCCGCTCACGCTGATCCTCGGCCCGGTACAGCAGGCGCTGGCCGACGAGGACCGCCCCGGGCGCCGGTCCCAGCTGGAGCTGGCGGAGCGCAGCGCGCTGCGGCTGCTGAAGCTGGTCAACACCCTGCTGGATGTCTCCCGGGTGGAGGCCGGGCGGCTCAAGGGCACCTTCGAGCCGGTGGACCTGTCCCGCATCACCGCCGAGCTGGCGGCCGTCTTCCGCTCCTCCTTCGACCTGGCCGGGCTGACCCTGGAGGTGGACTGCCCGCCGCTGCCCGAGCCGGTGCACGTCGACCGGGAGATGTGGGAGAAGATCGTCCTCAATCTGATCAGCAACGCGCTGAAGTTCACCTTCACCGGCGGCGTCACGGTACGGATGACCGCCGCGGGCCGCCACGCCCGGCTCACCGTGAGCGACACCGGCAGCGGTATCCCGCGGGAGGAGCTGCCCCACCTCTTCGAGCGCTTCCACCGGGTGCGCGGGGCGCGGTCCCGGTCGCACGAGGGCAGCGGCGTCGGGCTGGCGCTGGTCAAGGACCTGGTCGAGCTGCACTCGGGCACCATCGCGGTGACCAGCGTCCCGGCCCGGGGCACCGAGTTCACGGTGGAGATCCCGTTCGGCACGGCGCATCTGGAGGACGTGCAGGGCGGGGCGCCGTCCGTACGGGGCGGAACGGGCGAGGCCGAGCGCGCCGCCGCCTACGCCCAGGAGGCGCGCCACTGGCTCGGGGGCGCGCCGCCCGGGACGCTGGAAGCGGAGCGCCCGGCGGCGGCCGCGGAGGCGGCTGAGGCGCCTCCTGGGGCCCCGTTCGAGGCCCCCTCCGACGCGCCCTCCGAGGCGCCGGACGCGCCGTACGCCCCGGGCCCGGCGGAGCCCGGCCCGGCCCGGCGGCCGCGGCTGCTGGTCGCCGACGACAACGCCGACGTGCGGTCCTACCTCGGCGATCTCCTCGGCCGCGAGCACGACGTCCTCCTCGCGGCCGACGGCCGTGCCGCGCTGGACACCGCCCTGGCGCACCCCGTGGACCTGGTGCTCACCGATGTGATGATGCCGCGCCTGGACGGCTTCGGGCTGGTGCGGGCGCTGCGCGCCGACCCCCGGACCACCCGGCTGCCGATCATCATGCTGACCGCGCGGGCCGGGGAGGAGTCCACGGTGCGGGGGCTGGGCGCGGGCGCCGACGACTACCTCGCCAAGCCCTTCTCGGCGCGTCAGCTGCTGGCCCGGGTCGGCGCCAACCTGGAGCTGTCCCGGCTGCGCGAACGGGTGCTCAGCGACAGCCGCCGGCAGGCGGACATGCTCACCTCGCTGTCCCAGGCGAGCCTGCTGCTGTCCGACACCCTCGATCCGCCGCAGGTCCTGGACACCGCCCGGGAACTGCTCGTCCCGGCCCTGGCCGACGAAATACGCATCCGTCTCGCCGACCCCCGCGCCGAGCGGCCCCTGTACGCCGCCGGGGAGTCCGTGGCGCCGGGCGGCCTGCTGGACCGGGCCCTCGGCGACACCCTGCTCGCGGGCACCGCCCCCGAGCCGCCCGCGACCGGCGGCACCCTGCTCGCCGTCCCCCTGCTCGCGCACGGCCGGACGCTGGGCGCCCTGGCCATCGCCCGGCGCGAGGGCGCGTACACCATGGCCGACCGGCAGTATCTCCAGGGCGTGGCCGGGCGGCTGGCCCTCGCCTACGACAACGCGGCCCGCTTCCGCAACGAGCGCCACCTCGCCCTGACCCTCCAGCGCGCCCTGCTGCCGCAACACCTCCCCCAGGTGCCGGGGCTGCGCACCGCCTCCTACTACGAGGCGAGCGCCAGCGGCGCCGAGATCGGCGGCGACTGGTACGACGTCATCGCGCTGCCCGACGGCGAGATGGGCCTGGCCATCGGGGATGTGATGGGCCATGACGTGGACGCCGCCACCGTGATGGGCCGGCTGCGCTCCACCCTGCGCGGCTTCGCCCTGGACCGCGCCTCCCCCGGCGTACTGCTGGGCAAGCTGGACGCCTATCTGCGCTCCCTGGACGTCGACCACTTCGCGACATGCCTGTACGCGGTGTACGAACCACGCACCCGGCGGCTTTGGTACGCGGCCAGTGGCCATCTGCCGCCGCTGCTGTTGGCGGGCGGGACGACGAGCTTCCTCGACGTCTGCCCCAACGCCCCGCTGGGCCTCGCGGACGAGCCCCCGGTCGGCCACGAGACGCGGCTGCCGCCCGGCGCGGGGCTGCTGCTGTTCACCGACGGGCTGGTGGAGAACAGCCATCTGCCCCTCGACGACGGCCTGGCGGCGCTGCGGCGCGCCTGCGACGGGCTCACCCCGCCCGCCCTCGCCGATCCGCAGGCCATCATCGACCGGGCGCTCGGGCTGCTGGACATACCGGGCCGGGTGGACGACGACACGGCGCTGCTGGCCGCGTCAGCTCCGTAGCGGTTCGCCCGTGTCGGCGTCGAGGACGCTCACCCGCACCGCGGGCTCCCGTACCGCGTCCCGGCTCGCCTGCGCGTCCAGCGCGAAGAGCACCACCACCGGTCGGGCGGCGCCGCCGCGGGCGTGAACCCCGGCGTACTGGAGGATGCGCCAGCCGCCCTCGTCCCAGTGGTCCAACAGCGCCGACCGCACCAGGGGCGAGGTGCTCTGCCAGGCGAGCGAGTGTTCCAGCAGCTCGACCGTCGCGGCCACCGGCACCCCTGCCGGGGTTCCGGCCAGCGGGTGCCCGGTGAGGCGCAGGCGCAGCCTGCGCCACGGCATCCGCCACCGGCGGTCGGCGCCGAGGGCCACCAGCCCGGCCACCGCCACCAGGGCGCAGCAGCCGGTGGCGGCCGGATGGCGGAGCGCCGTGACCCACCAGGGGTGCCGGGCCAGCGCCACGGCGACACCGCCCGCCGCCACCACGGCGGCGCGGGCGAAGGCCCTGGCCCCCGGCGGTCCGTCGTCCCGCGCCGTACAGCCGCACGAGGCGCCGGGCGCGGCCGCCCGGGCGTATCCCAGATAGCCGAGGAAACCGGCGCCGAGCACGGCGGCCGCCCCGCCCGTGGCCACCGACGGCGGCAGCGCCGACAGCGCGGCGCACAACAGGAGTTCGAGGGCGCCGAGGGTGCGCAGGGCGCGCGCCGCGCGGCCGCCGCCGCGCAGCAGCCGGGCCAGCGCGGTCCGGTGCGCAAGCCGGGCCATGCCGCGGCCGAAGAGCTTGCCCGCACCGGCCACGCCCAGCACCCCGGCGAGCAGCGGCGCGGCGAGATCGAGGGCGGCGGCGAAGGTGGCAACGCTCATCGGCGGTGTCCCGCCCCCGGCCCGACCGCCACCCGGACGATGTCCACGGAGTCGTCGGACGGCCGCCAGGCGCCCAGGACTTGGGCGCCCTGCCCGATGCGCAGCCCGGAGAGGTCGGCGGTGGGCGCGGCGCCGGAGTACGAGGCGCTGGAGGTCGCCGGGAGGAGGTTGCCGACGATCTCGTGGGAACCGTGCGCGAGGTGCAGCCGGGTCTTCTCGATGCCGCGGATGGTGGTGTGGAGGTTCACGATGTTCACCCACACCGCGTCGGCGGCGACCGTGCCGTCGGGCATCGGGACGCCGCGCGCGTAGAGCCCGTCGCCGGTCTCGATCGACGCGGCGGTGGTGGCGCGCACCTTCCACACGCTGGTGGCGCCTGTGACCCGGACCCGGGCGTAGTCGCCGTAGGAGCCCGCCACGTCCAGCACACCGCCGTCGATGGAGGTGATCCGCCCCTCCACGAACGCGCCCGCCGGGACCGCGGGGTCCAGCGGGCGGCGCAGGGGCGCGGCGAACACGGCGTCGGCGTCCACGGCGCCCAGCGCGGTCGCGCCGATGACGCCCGTCCCGACGACGGTCGCGCCGCGCAGCGCGGCGGCGGTGAGGAAGCGGCGGCGGTCGAGGGGGTCGGACATCCGGTGTGCGCTCATGGGTCCGGCCTCACTCGTACAGGGAGACCGGCAGGGTGCCGGAGCTGAGGCTGCCGATGACGGAGAAGGCGGCCGGGGTCAGATCGATGACGCGATTGCTGCGGCAGACGCCGTCGCAGCAGCTGGACTCGCCGCAGAAGCTCCGGGTGCGCGGACCGCAGTCGCTGACGGTGACGCAGACGGACGCGCCCGAGCACAGGTGGCGCACCTTGATGGCCGAGCCGCAGCCGCGCCGCGGCAGGTTCTCGCCGCACAGATCCGGCCGGGTGATGTCCCAGCACGCCTTGGACGCGTGGGGCCAGGCGGCCTGGAGCGCGCTGGACTTGCAGGTGCCGCAGGCGCCGCCGCCCGCGGCGGCACACGGGCCCCAGGCGTTGCCACAGCAGAACCAGGTGGCTTCGCCGTTCCCGAGGCTGGTCGATCCGCACGCCATGCGGCCATCATGCGCGGCGCCGCGGGTGGCCGCCACGCGGAAGCGTCCGATCCGGCGGCGGCCACCGCTCGGCCTCACGCCTGCCGAGCGGGTGGCCGACCGCCCTCACAACCGCTCGACGATCGTGACGTTCGCCTGGCCACCGCCCTCGCACATCGGCCCCCATCTCCAACGGCCCCCTCGCACCGCTCGGCCCCAGGGGGCCTCAGGGGCTTCGGCCGCCTGCGCCGGACTCCGTCCGGCGAGCGGGTGGCCACCCCCGCTCACACCCGCTCGACGATCGTGACGTTCGCCTGGCCGCCGCCCTCGCACATCGTCTGAAGGCCGTATCGCCCGCCGGTGCGCTCCAGTTCGTGCAGCAGGGTCGTCATCAGCTTGGCGCCGGTCGCGCCCAGCGGGTGGCCCAGCGCGATCGCGCCGCCGTTGACGTTGACCCGCTCCGGGTCGGCGCCGCTCTCCCGCAGCCAGGCCAGCACCACCGGCGCGAACGCCTCGTTGATCTCCACCAGGTCGATGTCGGCGATGGTCATCCCGGTCTTCTTCAGCGCGTGCGCGGTGGCCGGGATCGGCGCGGACAGCATCCGGATCGGGTCCTCGCCGCGCACCGACAGATGGTGGATCCGGGCGCGCGGGGTCAACCCGTGTTCCCGCACCGCCCGTTCGGAGGCGACCAACAGCGCGGCGGCTCCGTCGGAGACCTGGGAGGAGAGCGCGGCGGTGAGCCGTCCGCCCTCCATGAGCGGGGCGAGCGCGGCCATCTTCTCCAGGCTGGTGTCCCGGCGCGGCCCCTCGTCCACGCGGACGTCCCCGTACGGGACCACCTCGCGGTCGAAGCGGCCCTCGTCGATGGCGCGGAGCGCGCGCCGGTGGGAACGGAGCGCGAACTCCTCCATCTCCGCGCGGCCGATCCCCCACTTCTCGGCGATCATCTCGGCCCCGTGGAACTGGCTGACCGGACGGTCGCCGTACCGCGCCCGCCAGCCCTCCGAGCCCGCGAAGGGCCCCTCGGTCAGCCCCAGCGGCTCGGCCGCCTGGCGGCTGGCGAAGGCGATCGGCACCTGCGACATGTTCTGCACCCCGCCCGCGACCACCAGGTCCTGGGTGCCGGAGAGCACCGCCTGCGCCGCGAAGTGCAGGGCCTGCTGGGAGGAGCCGCACTGCCGGTCGACGGTCACGCCCGGCACCTCCTCGGGCAGCCCGGCGGCCAGCCAGCAGGTGCGGGCGATGTCCCCGGACTGCGGGCCCACGGTGTCCAGACAGCCGAAGACCACGTCCTCGACGGCGGCCGGGTCGGCGCCCGAGCGCTCCATCAGGGCGCGCAGGACGTGCGCGCCGAGGTCGGCCGGGTGGACGGACGCCAGCCCGCCCTTGCGGCGGCCGACGGGGGTCCGTACCGCTTCGACGATGAATGCCTCGGCCATAGTCACTCCATGGAGTTCAGTGTCGGGGGGTGATGCCGTCCAGGACCATCGACACGTACTGGCGGGCGATCTCCTCGGGGCTGTGCTGTCCGCCGGGCCGGTACCAGGACGCGGCGACCCAGACGGTGTCGCGCAGGAAGCGGTAGGCGAGCCGGGTGTCGAGGTCGGCGCGGAACACCCCGTCGGCCACGCCCCGCTCCAGCGTGCCCAGCCAGGCCCCCTCGAACCTGCGCTGCGAGTCGGTGAGGTAGCCGAAGCGGGGCAGGGCGGCGAGCTGCCGGGACTCCTTCTGGTAGATCGCGACGGCGGCCCGGTGCCGGTCGATCTCCCGGAAGGACTCGGTGACGAGCGCCTCGATGGTCTCCCTGGGGCCGAGCCCGGCCCGCAGCACCTCGTCGTACCGCGCCCACAGCTCGTCCAGGAAGGTGGAGAGGATCTCGTCGACCATCGACTCCTTGGAGTCGAAGTGGTAGTACAGGCTGCCCGCGAGCATCCCCGCCTCGTCCGCGATCCGGCGGACGGTGGTCGCGTTGTAGCCCTGGGCGGCGAACACCTCGGCCGCCGTCGAGAGCAGTTCGCGGCGCCGCTCGGGGGCCGGGCTCACGGTGGTCTTCTTGCTGTTCCCGCTGATTTTCGGCACGTTCCCATTCTCGCCTCACGAGTGCCGGGCTCCTGGGCGGCGGGCTGACGGCGGCCGGGCTCATGGGTGCCGACTGCTGACGGAGACCGTCTCGCCCGTCATGTACGACGCATAGCCGCTGGCCAGGAAGACGATGACGTTGGCCACTTCCCACGGCTCGGCGTACCGGCCGAACGCCTCGCGCTCGGTCAGCTCCGCCAGCAGCTCGGGCGTGGTGACCTTAACCAGGTGCGGATGCATGGCGAGGCTCGGCGACACGGCGTTGACCCGCACCCCGTACGCGGCGGCCTCGACGGCGGCGCAGCGGGTGAGCGCCATGACCCCGGCCTTGGCGGCGGCGTAGTGGGCCTGCCCGGCCTGGGCGCGCCAGCCGACGACCGAGGCGTTGTTGACGATCGCGGCGCCGCGGGGCGCGTGGGCCTTCATGCGGCGGAGGGCGGCGCGGGTGCAGCGGAAGGTGCCGCCCAGGGTGACGTCGATGACCTGGTGCCACTGGTCGTCGGTCATCTCGGTGAGTTCGGCGGTGCCGCCGAGTCCGGCGTTGTTGACCACGACGTCCAGCCGTCCGTGGCGTTCCTCGGCGAGGTCGAAGAGCGCCGCCACCGCGTCCTCGTCGGTGACGTCGCAGGTCAGCCCGGCGACGCGATCCGCTCCGAACTCCTCGGCGAGGGCGGCGGCCGTCGCGTCGACGCGGCGTGCGTGGGCGTCGCCGATGACGATCCGGGCGCCCTCCTCCAGGAACCGGCGGGCCGTGGCGCCGCCGATCCCGGCGCCCGCCGCGGCCGTGATGACGGCCGTGCGGCCGGTGAGCAGGCCGTGGCCGGGGACGTACGACGGCTTGTTGTCCATCACGGCGCCACGGTAACCTACCAAACACTTGTTAGGGAAGGAGGCCCGGGGCCCGATGGATCTCGACCTGACCGAGCGGCAGGAGGCGTTCCGGGCCGAGGCCCGGCGGTGGCTCGCGGCCCATGTGCCCGCCGCCCCGCTGCCGTCCCTGGAGACCGCCGAGGGGTTCGCCGCCCACCGCGCCTGGGAGCGGACCCTGGCGTCCGGCCGCTGGTCGGCGGTGACCTGGCCCGGGGAGTACGGCGGGCGGGGCGCGTCGGTGCTGGAGTGGCTGCTGTTCGAGGAGGAGTACTACGCGGCGGGCGCGCCCGGCCGGGTGAGCCAGAACGGCATCAGCCTGCTGGCCCCCACCCTCTTCGAGCACGGCACCGCCGAGCAGCGGGCCAGGATCCTGCCGCCGATGGCGCGCGGCGAGGTGGTCTGGGCGCAGGCCTGGTCCGAGCCGGAGGCGGGCTCCGACCTCGCCTCCCTGCGCTCCGCCGCCCGGCGCACGGACGGCGGCTGGCTGCTGTCCGGCCAGAAGACCTGGTCCTCCCGGGCGGCCTTCGCCGACCGGGCCTTCGGGCTGTTCCGCAGCCACCGGGAGCCCGGTGCCCCGCCGCACCGCGGGCTGACGTATCTGATGTTCCCCCTGGACGCGCCGGGCGTGACCGTGCGCCCCATCGGCCGCCTCGACGGGAAGCCCGCCTTCGCCGAACTCTTCCTGGACGAGGTGTTCGTGCCCGACGAGGACGTCATCGGCGAGCCGGGGCAGGGCTGGCGGGTCGCGATGAGCACCGCGGGCAACGAGCGCGGGCTGACCCTCCGCAGCCCCGGTCGCTACACGGCCGCCGCCCGCCGCCTGGCCGCCCTGTGGCGGGAGCGCGCCGCCGCCGGGGACGCGGCGGGCGCGGCCCTGCGGGACCGGGTGGCCGACGCCGTGATCCGCGCCCGCGCGTATGAACTCTTCGCCTACGCGGGCGCCTCGCGCCTGGCCGCCGGGGAGCGGCTCGGGGCCGAGTCGAGCCTCAACAAGGTCTTCTGGTCGGAGCTGGACATCAGCCTCCACGAAACGGCCCTGGATCTGCTGGGGCCGTGCGGTGAGCTGGCGGAGGACGGCTGGGCGGAGGGCTACGTCTTCGCGCTGGCGGGGCCGATCTACGCCGGGACGAACGAGATCCAGCGGGACATCGTGGCGGAGCGGCTGCTGGGCCTGCCGAAGGGCAGGCGGTGAGCGGCCCTCCTCCGATGACCGCCTCCGCGACGAAAGGCGACCGCGCATGAGATTCCTGCTGGACCAGGCGCAGAGCGAGTTCGGCCGCACCCTCGACCGGATGCTCGGCGCCGCGGACACCCCCGGCGCGGCGCGCGCGTGGGCGCGAGGGGACCACGCGCCCGGCCGGGCGCTGTGGGGGCGGCTCGCCGAGGCCGGGGTGACCGCGCTCGCCGTGCCGGAGGCGTACGAGGGCGTGGGGCCGCTGCCGGTGGAGCTGGCCGTCGCCTGCGTCGAGCTGGGGCGGCACGCCGTGCCGGGGCCCTGGGCGGAGACGGCCGCGGCGGCGGTGCTGCTGGCGGCGTCCCCCGCGGCCGGGCACCGGCTGCCCCCGATCGCCTCCGGACAGGCCATGGTCACCGTGGCGATGGCCGACGGCGGTCCGTACGCCCTGGACGCGGACGCCGTCGACTCCGTTCTCGCCGTCCGCGGCGAGGAGTTGTGGCTGGCCCCCGGGCACGGCCCGGTGCGGGCCTCCCTCGACCCCGCCCGCAGGCTCGCCCCGCCGCTGCCCGGGGGCGAGCCCCTCGCCCGGGGCGCGGCCGTCGCGGCGGCCGCCGAACGCGCCGCGGACTGGGCCGCCTTCGCCACGGCCGCACAGTCCCTCGGCGTCGGGCTGACGCTGCTGGACCGGACCGTCGCGTACGTCGAACAGCGCACCCAATTCGGGCGCGCGATCGGCTCGTTCCAGGCGGTGCAGCACCAGTTGGCGGATGTGCTCATCGGGCTCGAGTTCGCCCGCCCGCTGCTCCACGGGGCCGCGGTCGCGCTCGCGGCGGGCGGATCGGGGGCCCGGGCCGAGGTCGCGGCCGCCAAGGTGGCGGCGGGCGACGCGGCGTACGCGGCCGCGCGCACCGCCCTCCAGCTGCACGGCGCGATCGGCTACACGGACGAGTACGACCTGTCGCTGTGGATCCGCAAGGCCCGCGCCCTGCGGGGCGCCTGGGGCTCGCCCTCGGTCTGCCGCGCCCGCGTGCTCACCTCCTGACCCCCCGCGTTCCACGCGCGTCCTGACAAGGGGGCGCGCACCGGGCCATGCTGTACCGACGAGCAGCGGCGGCGAGGCGAAGAGCGAGGTATGCCCGGATGCACCGGCCCCGGCCCACCCTGGAGAGCGTGGCCCTGCACGCGGGCGTCTCGCGCGCCACGGTCTCCCGCGTCGTCAACGGCTCGACCAGGGTCGCCGAGGACAGCCGGGCGGCGGTGCTGCGGGCCATCGACGAACTGGGGTACGTCCCCAACCAGGCGGCCCGCAGCCTGGTCACCCAGCGCACGGACTCCTTCGCGCTCGTGCTGCCCGAGGAGCCGGGCCGGGTCTTCTCGGACGACCAGTTCTTCCCGGGCGTGGTGCGCGGGGTCGGCCAGGAACTGGAGGACGCGGACAAGCAGCTGGTGCTGATGATGGCCCGCTCCCCCGCCAGCCGGGACCGCATCGAGCGCTTCGCCCTGGCCCGTCACGTCGACGGGGTCATGGTCGCCTCCGTGCACGGCGCCGATCCGCTGCCCGCCGCGCTGGCCCGCATGGGCATTCCGGTGGTCTGCAACGAACGGCTGCTGGGGGCGACGGCGCTGCCGTACGTGGGCGTCGACAACGCCGGGGGCGCGGCCCTCGCCGTACGGCATCTGCTCGGCTCCGGCCGCACCCGGGTCGTCACGGTCGCGGGGCCGCAGGACATGGTGGCCGGTATCGCCCGGCTGACCGGGTACCGGACGGCGCTGACGGAGGCCGGGCGGGAACCGGTGGTGGCGGCCGGGGACTTCACGCAGGAGTCGGGCGCGGTCGCGATGCGGGAGCTGCTGGCGCGGGAGCCGGAGCTGGACGCCGTCTTCGTGGCCTCCGACCTCATGGGCCTCGGGGTGCTGCGGACCCTGCGCCAGGCCGGGCGGCGGGTGCCGGAGGACGTGGCGGTGGTGGGCTTCGACGACGTACAGGCGGCGCGCTACGCGGACCCGCCGCTGACGACGGTGCGGCAGCCGATCGCGGAGATCGGCCGGCGGCTGGCGCGTCAGCTGCTGCGGCTGGCGGGCGGGGAGGCGATCGAACCGGCGGTGGTGCTGGACGTGGAGCTGGTGCTGCGCGGCTCGGCGTAGAGCCCAGGGGGTGTCTTGTCGGTCAGGCCGGACCAGCGAGCGGCGTCAGGGGGCACCTCCCAGCGGTAGCTGGGGGAGCGACGAGCGCGGGGCCGCGAGGTGCCGCCCGCCGCGGCAGCGGCTGATGTCACC